>METF01000308.1:173-253 GCA_001771235.1 Candidatus Zhuqueibacterota bacterium RBG_16_48_16 | reverse complement strand
CTCCCGTTACCATGTTCTTCACATAGTCCGCGTGCCCGGGACAGTCCACGTGCGCATAGTGCCGCGCCGATGTCTCATAC
>METF01000308.1:0-164 GCA_001771235.1 Candidatus Zhuqueibacterota bacterium RBG_16_48_16 | reverse complement strand
TGTACATTGATCGTCAAGCCTCGCGCCTTCTCCTCCGGCGCATTGTCGATCTCTTCGTAAGTCTTGGCCTTGGCCAATCCCTGCAAACTCAATATGTGCGTTATCGCCGCCGTCAACGTCGTCTTGCCGTGATCCACGTGACCGATCGTCCCTATATTCACGTG
>METF01000307.1:15723-21899 GCA_001771235.1 Candidatus Zhuqueibacterota bacterium RBG_16_48_16 | reverse complement strand
CCCAAACCGGCATAATGAGAGAGGGAAATTTGATAATTAACGCCCATCCCCCACTCTGTTGTCTTGTGATTGTATGACTGAAATTGTCCGGCAGTTGCGCTCAGCATGAAACGCAAGGCCTCTTTGGCTTCATCAAAATGATGCAGAGCGCAGAGAGCGATAATGGAATAAGCCATGTCTTTCGGATAAGCGGCGCTTTGATGCGTCGGCGACAGGTTGTTGACGATCTGTCCGAACGACGAGCCCGGCTCACGGCATTGCGCCATTTTCAAAAATACAGCGGACTGAAGCAATACCTGGTAATCCTTATTGATAATCTGCGGCGGAATTTTTCCCATCCGATGCCAGTGCATCCACCATCTTTGTTCCGCTTCCAACAACAAATTTGGTTTTGCCGTGGACAAGTTCGACACCAGCTCTTTCAGCGTTTCGGCGGGAACCTCCGGTTTATAGATGATGGACGCGCCAATCCACAAGGCATTGTCACTGTATTGGCTGCTCCGGATAATCTCGAATTGAGCCGGATCGCCGTCCAGCCTCATTAGAAAATTTTCCGCTTTGAGATCGAGCTTTTGGCTGCGGGAGATTTGCAGAACGATGTGAAAGACTTTAAAATCCACCGTCATCGGTGCCCATATATACGAGACTATCTTCAGCGAGGAGAACTCTTGCTCGACCCGAATAATGCCGCTGCCGTTCTCGTACCCCGATTGCATGACCGGCAGAGATGCCATGTTGAACCTTTGGTCTCCCAATTCCAACAGAAATCCGGCAGACGAGATCACATTCGGCACCGGTTCGTCGGAGTCCCAGAAATCCATAATGTGGGGTTGGAAAACATCGAGTCTTTGCGTTGCCAGGTTGTAGGAAATAAGACAGTGACCGTTTGAGGAAACCAGGTACTGTATCGACCGGTGAGGCTCGACCGCCGCAAACGGAGCTCGAACGACCGCCACTGCGGCAGCGATTATGAGGATTGTTTTATGGCACCATTGATTTTTCCGCACCCGACACCTCGTCATTGAATTTGAATGATTCACAAAAAGTGACATAGCCCGAATAATTCATTGCCACAAAGTCCTAAAGGCACTAAGGTACACAAAGTATGAAAACTAGAAAATTGGCCGAGTAACTGAAATGAATCTGTCAGGAAATTTTGTTTTAGAACACCTCTCTTTATAGCTTTGTGATCCTTTGCGACTTGGTGCCTTTGGGGCGGAAATTTATGAATAATGCAAAATTAGGTGCGACGTACTTTTTATAACGACTTGTTTAAAAGTGCGTCGCACATTCAGTCGTTAGTAAATGTCACACCGTCTCAATCCGCTTTTATCGCAGCCAGCCTTTTGACGGACTTGAACAGAGCCTGCGTTCCTTCATCGCCTTCACCCGCGGCCTGGCATGCCGTAAACAAAAGATGTACCAAATTCAGCGCCGGAAGCGGCAAGTGCATTTCAGCAGCGGCATTCGTGGCCAATCGCAAGTCCTTCTGCTGCAGGTCGATGGTGAATCCCGGGGAAAAATCGCGCTCCACGATTTTAGGGCCAAGATTGCTCAACTGCCATGAACCGGCAGCCCCGTGTTGTGTTGCCTCGATCATTTTGCGCGGCTCCAGGCCGGACTTTTCTGCAAAAGTGATAGCCTCACAGACGGCCATATTGGTGATGGACACGAGAATCTGATTACAGAGCTTGGTCGTTTGCCCCATGCCGCTTTCGCCGATGTAGGTGATGGTTTTTCCCATCGCGCTGAAAACCGGCACACATTTTTCAAAAACCTCTTTTTTGCCGCCGACCATAATAGCCAGCGTCCCGGCTTTGGCGCCCATATCGCCGCCGCTTACCGGGGCGTCCAGCATGTCCACGCCAACAAGGGCAAGCCTGGCCGCTATGTCGCGAGTTGCCGACGGTGAGACGGTGCTCATATCGATGACGACGCTGCCGGGTGTGGCGCCGTGAATGACGCCGTCATCGCCCAGAATCACCTGCCGGACATCCGGCGTATCAGAGACAATGGTGATAATGACGTCAGCGGCAGAGGCCACGTCTTTTGGAGATTCCGCGGCACTCGCGCCCGCCGCCACCAGGGCGTCCATTTTGGAGGCTGTACGATTGAATACCGTCACGTGGAATCCCGCTTTTAGCAGATTCCGGCACATTGGCGCGCCCATGATGCCCAAACCAATAAAGCCGATATTTTTATCGTTCATCATCAATCCCTTTTAAAAAAGAAACCAGCTCCTCTATTCAGGCATATCTGCTATAATTTGCCACAAAGACATGCAGACACAACGTTTCAAAGTTTAATCTACATAATGTCTGAACGAAAACTAGCGAAATGAAAGAAAACTGTCATTGCGAGCGGAGGAAATGAGTCATTTCCTGTTCAATTCGCTTTGTTGGAGCGAAGCAATCCCCCTACTTTTCAGGAGATTGCTTCGGCAAAACTTGTCCTGAGCTTGTCGAAGGAAACGCCTCGCAATGACAGCACATTTTTAAATAAATAGTTTTCGTTCGGACACTATATCCTCCTCTCTGTCAGACAATGGCTTAAATTTCATTTGTGTTCCTTTGCGACTTTGTGCCTTCGTGGCTGAATATTTTCGCTCCTTTCCGGATAACCGGCTCAATATAAGAATTTCACGCGAAATCGCGAACAATTTTATCCTCTTTTCCGCAACTTTGCATTTTTGTTGGTATTAAAGTGCATTAAAACCCGCTCGCTTCCTTCAACGACATGCACCCCTCTGGTGGCTCTGAAATTTCCAATCAGGCAAAAATAGTATCGAACCCTTTCAACCCACACCCACACACAGTGAGTCCTCAGTGGTAGAGACTGACAAGCGCCATTTCAGTCCTATCCATGAAAGGGGCCCGCGAAAAGAGCGTTGTCTTTATTGCAACGCTCTTTTTTTCGGCTCGATCCATTCGGTGCTTATTTCCCGATTGCACCGACAGGTACAATGGATTTGTACCACGAAGAACAATCAGAAACAGACCTCTGTTATTGCGACCGGACAACGTGCTGAAAACAGGGTAATTAGCCCGGCCATAAAAAACGACGAAAATTCCGGTACAGCTCTTGCCATTGTCAAAGTAAAAGCTGAGACATCATCAACTCAAAACTGTACTGGAGGTTAAAATGAAAAAATCACACCTGGCAACGGCACTGTTCGTGTTCCTGGCGATTTTCATCTCGAGCGAGGCACAGGCCCAGTTTCGGCCAAGATCGAGATCGGCAATGCGTCACAATCATAGGATGGCGCCCGGAAAAGAAATGCTCGGCCTGCGGTTCGGCGGAAACCTCGATGCGGAAAAATATCTCATCGGTGCGCATCTCTACCTGCCAGCAGGAGCCTTCTGGAATTTCGTACCCGGTTTCGAATACTACTTTATGCCGGAAGAATCCCGTTATGATCGATGGCAATTCAACGGCGACCTGGTTTTCAAGCCGCGTCCGGCAGGTCTGCTTTACTTCGGCGGCGGTTTGGCCGTCGATTACAGAGTCGCCGATGCCGGGAAAAACAGCACCGATCTTGGCGGCAATGCCCTGGTGGGGCTTGAATTCGGCAGACCCAGATCGCCTTTAAAACTCTACGTGCAATCGCGCTGGACTTTTATGGACGATACTTATTTTAGCGTGCTGGGTGGCCTGAATATGGCGTTGCGGTGACAGTCGGCCTCTAGATTTTCCAGGTTAACAAAATTCTTATACGGCATTGGGCAATAATTTTGTGAAACGTGAAAAGTCAAACGTGAAAGGAGAAACATTGAAAGCCGTTTTCTCCGTTTCACTTTTCACGTTTCACATATCACCTGCACTTTTTCGTACCAAGAATTCATCAGGCTCGTTGTCTATTGCACAGGCTGCTGACGCACAATTAAAACACATTGCCGATAATTTCGACAATAAATGCCGCGATTGTCCCCAATGCACACAACAAGGCCGCCCTTCGGTGGCGGGAGTTTTCAGCGCGTATTTCCAGAAAGCCGAGCAACATTGCGGCTAAATATCCGCCAATAAATCCCCCGGCATGGGCAAAATTGTTCACTGTGCTCATAAAGAATCCGAACAAGAATAAGACAATGGCCCAGGTGCCCACCTGCCTGTATACGGCCATGCCAAAATAACCGCCGCGTTTACGACCGTAATAGACCAGGGCGCCCAACAAGCCAAAAATGGAACCGGAAGCGCCAACCGTAAACGGAATGCCTACGAGATTGGAGATGACAAATCCCGCAGCCCCGGCGATGGTGAAAATTAAAAACGTCCTCGCACTGCCGAATAATTCGAGAACCGTATGGCCTAGCTGCCGGATCCAAAGCATATTGAATAATATATGAAGTAAGCTGCCGTGCAGATAAATAGCCGTGACGATCGTCCACCAGCGCCCTTGCGACACGGCATAGGTGCCGGTCATTCCCAATTTATCCAAAGCCCGCATATCCGGTCCCAGGATATCAAAAATTCCCCTCGATTGAAATATAGCCATAGGCTGCAACAGCAAGGCGAGCACATAAAGAAAAACACATGCCACCGTAATTTGCGAGATGATATCGGAAAATCCACCGAAAAATCTTTTCAACTCCGGCCCAAACCCCCACAAGCCGGGATTCTTTTTGCCGCAATGCATGCATTCGGCCGCATTGGCGGACACCAGCCTGCCACAATTCGGACATACGATTGACCCTGTCGTCTTTCTCTTTATCATGCGATAAGGTCCTTTCCACTGATTCACTGCCGGTGCCTGAACGAAAATCCCTTTAAGGCGATGTCATTGCGAGGAGTGATGAACGAACGACAAAGCTATCCTCTTACTTCTAAGGAGATTGCTTCGGCAAAAACCGCCTCGCAATGACAGCAAATTTTTAAATACGTAGTTTTCGTTCGGACACTATTTTTGAGAGCGGGTAAAAGCACAAACAGATCGTCATTAAAATATGCACATTTTAATAGTGAATGCAAAGACATTCTTTTTTCGCTTGCAAAAGGATATCTCATCGTCTATATTTGGCATCTTTTTAATCGAGAATATAACAATAACAATGACAAGATAAGTCCGAATGAAAATTGGCATCGTCGGCTTGCCCCTGTCGGGAAAGACGACTCTCTTCAACGCCCTCACAGGCTCACGGGTGAACACGACGGCCTTCCTGGGCGGAAAAAACGAAGCTCACCACGCTGTGGTGCAGGTGCCGGACGACCGGCTGGACCAGCTCGTCGATATCTTTCATCCGAAAAAAAGAACGCCGGCGACGATCGATTACATCGACCTGGCCGGCCTGTCCACAGGCGAACAAAAATCCCATGGCTTTAGCGATCAATTTTTGGGGCAGCTCAGAACAGTAGACGCCATTCTGCTCACCGTGCGCTCCTTTGATGACGCGGCGGTGCTTCATCCATTGGACACCATCGATCCTCAACGCGATCTCAAGCTTGCGGAAGCGGAATTCATCCTCAGCGATCTTGCGATCATCGAAAACCGCATGGCCCGCCTGGAAAAGCAGATGCGGGCCAAAAAAGCAGATCAGGATGTGCGAGAGCACGTTCTACTGCAAAAATTCAAAAATCACCTGGAAAACGAAGAACCGCTCCGCAAAGTGGAAATTGCCGATGACGAAGAAGCGCTTGTGCGCGGCTACCAGTTTCTCACGCTAAAACCGCAGATCGTCGTGGTCAATATTGGCGAAAGCGACATTGGCCGGGAAAACGAGCTGAGTCGTGATTTTTTGCAAACCGGATCGAATCAGCATACGCTTGTTCTGCCGATATCAGCGCAAATAGAAATGGAGCTTCAGCAGCTTTCCGAAGCGGAGGCAGAAACTTTTCGCCGGGAATTGGGGATCGTTCAATCGGCGATGTCACGACTCATTCGAGCTTCCTACGATCTTCTCGGCCTGATTTCCTTTTTAACCGTCGGTGAAGACGACGTCCACGCCTGGACAATCCGCCAAAATACCCCTGCTCCTGCTGCGGCGGGAGCCGTCCACTCCGACATGGAGAGAGGTTTTATTCGCGCCGAAGTGGTTTCATATCAGGAATTCATTCAACGAGGATCGTACGCCAAATGCAGAGCCGATGGGGTGCTGCGGCTGGAAGGACGGGAATATATTGTTCGGGATGGGGATATTATTAATTTCAGATTTGCGGTTTAGTCTCCTGATCCGGATAACTCG
>METF01000307.1:9588-15714 GCA_001771235.1 Candidatus Zhuqueibacterota bacterium RBG_16_48_16 | reverse complement strand
AAAATACACCCACGAATTTACACCAATTACAAACGAATTTGCACGAATTAAAACTAATCTTACCATACAATTCGTGAAATTTGTTTAATTCGTGAAAATTCGTGGTTAAATTTTTCAGAATCTGACTCTTGCCATATTTGTACACAAATTGATTCTTGGATACTAAAGAACCCGCCCTTTCCGTTTCATCCGTCAGATCCGTGTTCCATATTGGTTCCGGCTTGTCCAGATTGGAATTTTACCACGTTTTTTTCCAGAGTTCGCCTGACAATAGCCAGCAACTGCTGCGAGTTGTAAGGCTTTTGCAGCCATCCGCCGTTTGTTTTTTGGATGATATCGCTGCTCTCAGGATCGCATTGATAACCGCTCGAAATGATGATGGGGATTGCGGCTCTTTCCATGGCTTCACGGGCAAATTCAATACCGGACTTGTCCGGCAAAACTTTATCGACGATGAGGATATCGATATCGGCTAAATATCTTTCCAATTGCTGCATGGCGCACTGACCGCTACCGGCGGATATGACATTATAGCCGTTGGCTTTCAGGGCCAACACGCTCACCTCAATAATGCCCGACTCGTCATCCACCAATAAAATAGTAGCTGATGTTCTGTCCTGTTCTGTTTTTCGATCACCCTTTTTTTTCTCGACCACGGGAAAATCGATAATAAATGTCGTTCCCGAGATCCCTGAAGTAAAGTCGATCTTGCCATAATGATTGCGCACTATACCGTACACGGACGACAAGCCGAGTCCTTTGCCGAACCGCTTTGACTTGGTTGAGGTAAAAGGCAAAAATATTTTGCCCTTCATCTCTTCAGGAATTCCCTTGCCGCTATCCGAAATTTTGAAGCGCAGGTAAAGTTTCGTATCGGCATGCTCCTCGCTTTTGCCCTCATCATGTCGCACAGGAAGGGTGACATTTTCCGTTGCCAGCCGCAATTTTCCTCCCTCCGGCATGGCATCACAGGCATTTTTAATCAGGTTTTTTAACGCCAATTGCAGGCTCACTCTGTCGCCCATTATGACGGCTTGCCGGGCCCCCAGAGTCAGCCGCACATCGATATTGGGCGACAGAAGAGATTCCTGCAAAGTGGCATATTCTCTTAACATCTGGTTGAATTGAACGGGCTTTAAGCTCATTGCCGCCGCATTACTGAAGTAGCGAAGCTCCTTATTGATATGGGTGATATTTTTTAAACATTCGTGAATGTGTTGCAATTGATTGTTCTTTGTCTCGTCCAGTCCTCTATCAAACATGTAGGCCGATGATAATGTCATAATTTCAGCAAGCAAATCGTCGTAATTTTCCGCAATACGATAAATATTCGATGTGAGCACATCGAACGATTTCTCATCAAAAGCGGGGGAATGGCTCGCGCCCTCCTGCATTCCCATCCGGCAAATAAAACCTTCGTAGAGCAGCTCTCCCGAAGAATCGTGAACCCCTTCGACCGACATGTTCAGCCTGAGGCTTTCTCCATTTGGCGAAACAAACGAAAAGATAAACTGCTTCTCAGCGTGGTTGCGTTCGATCTCCTCGATGTCCTGGCGGGATTGAATGTGCTCGAATATCCTGCTAAAAATCCCGTCGTGGTTCAACTGGCGGATCGAATTGTATCCGAAAATTTTAAAACCGACCGGCGAGAGTTGTACCAGCTCTTTTTGCCGCTCGGAATATTGATAAAAAGCAATATTGAACAATGCCAAAAGCTTATTGAGCTGGAGAGACATTTTTTCGTTACGGTCTGTTTCCTGAAGGGCAGCCGTTATGTTTTGGGTATAACCCTGGACTCCGACAACGCGCCCCTCCTGCCGGTAAGGGAAAATCGTATGCAACAGCTTATAATACTCGGAACTGCCGGACAAAAAATGCTCCGTCATGATTTTCAACGCCGGCCTGCCGGATATATATGTCTCCCGGCATTGCGCTGAAAAATTGCCCCAGCTTTTATCAAGGTACGAGTTTTTATCTTTGATAAGCGTTCGTATTTTTGTATTAGAGACAAAGAAAAGCCCGCCTTCGCCCCTTATCAGCTTGAAGCGGCCCTTATGAAAATCATCCGGCTCTTCAATATAAATTATCCAGGAATCATCACAAACATGCTTCAGTATCGATTCGGCTGACAGGCCTTTTTGCTCCAGGCTGTCCAAAACGGATGGCTCCACCATCCACAAAAGCCTGGGCTCGGAATCCTGGGACAGGCCGATCAACCTGGAGGTGATCTGCCATACGGACGGCTCTTCAGCAGATGCTTTGCTCTTTACCAAAAGGGAACACGTTTCATGAGAAGCGGCCGCCTTTATCCCGTCGTATATCTCCGGCTGGGAATTAGGATGAAAAAGCTCGGCAATGTGATGTTTCAGGGGTTCGACAACAGGCATTTCAAAAAAACTGCTGGCAAGGGCATTGAGCCGAAGGATGAAGCCTTCCTTATCAGTCAATATAATTTTGCTCGATCTCAACCGCTCTTTTTCGGAAGCCTGTAATATCTGCCTGTTCACCTGTTTCTTATCTTCAAGCTGCCATGATTTGAAGGTCAAAATGATTGTATCTTTGTCTTCATTGTCGACCAGACCGACAATAACGCTGGCGCGAATCGTTTCCCCATGGTTGTTCAATATATTCATTTCCCTTTGTACATTCAGATCGAGGGCATTTTTATTATGTACAAAATCATAAAAAAACTGATTCCATTTGCCCTGGTCATCGCCGACAAGCAGGTAGCTGATCGACGTCCCCTGTACGGCGCCAGCGGGTATGTTGAGCATTTCCTGGGTCGACTTGTTCCAGCCCTTCACCAGACCCCGGCCATCCAAAACAATAACAGGATAGGGTAGAGCGTCGAGATCATCCAGCGCACCATCCGGCGGCTTGTACGGATCTTTCCCGGTCTCATTTTCCGTTTCTTCTCTTTCGTTGCCGCTCTCCTCAGCCGCAGCATGATCGATGTCCCGGCCGGTATCGGTCCCGATTGGCTTCTCTTCCGGCCTTGATGGTTCTCCCAGGCCGGGCTGTTGAGGCGCTGCATTTTCAGATTGCACAACCTCGGCAGCGATATTTTCATCCGACGTGGCAGGATGATCATCTTGCGCGGGAATCCCGGCACTATGATTCAGATCCAAAATAAATTTGTAACCAACCAGATCATCCTCATTTTCAAAAAAGGGCAGTACTTGCAGCCGGGCTTTGATCACCTTGCCATGTTTTGTCTCAAAATGAATCCTG
Organism: Candidatus Zhuqueibacterota bacterium RBG_16_48_16; assembly: GCA_001771235.1. Taxonomy (GTDB): domain Bacteria; phylum Zhuqueibacterota; class Zhuqueibacteria; order Residuimicrobiales; family Sediminimicrobiaceae; genus Sediminimicrobium. The sequence continues at coordinate 12,483 of METF01000307.1, read as the reverse complement.
GTCCAGTCCATTTTTCCAATGGTCGATAGATTGCTCTGTACGGTCTCTTTATCCCCGTCATCCGGAATAATATCCCTGATCACATTGAGGCCGACCATTTCTTCCGGCCCTTCGTAATCCAGCACCGACGCCGCAATCTTGTTGCCCTCCAAAACATCGCCTATTCGTGTCGTCAGAATTACGGCTAAGGTCAATTCCTGCACCAGATCATTTTCCCGCGAATTTTCCCGTTCCGGCTCCTGGTTGGAAAGAGAAAATTTAAGACGCTCGAAACCCGCTTCCAAAAGCATCTTCATTATGGATTGGAATTCATCAATCAGGGAGACCAATTCATCCGTCACGTTAACAGGATGATAATCCAAAAGCGCAAGACTGATATCCTCACGTAATTTGGATTTGTTAATTTTGTCAAAGGTGTATTGTATGTTGTCAATATCGACGTTTTGGGGGATTTTGATCAAAAAGATAATACAAACCAATTCATCCCGGAAGAAAACCGGCGAGAGAATCCTGGAGATTGTACCATCTAAAAATCTGGCAAAAACGGGCTTGCCATCGTACAGGCCGTATTTCAAGACATTGACCTGCGAATCCAAAATGATGGGCATAACCTCCTGTATCGTGGAAGCCAGGGATTTGGGGATTTGGGCATAGCTTACAAAGCTCGACAAAAACGACCCGTCTTCATTGAGTAAAGCCAGGCCCACCCGGTGTTTTTGTGCGAACTTTTGCTGTGCCTGTTGAAGTATTCCGGGCTCGATGAGGGATTGAATTTTCAGCTTTTCTCTCAGCAAAGTGGAATCCCTATAAAAAACTGGTGAAATCCGCGCACAAATACACACACCACTGTCAAAATACCACAGTAAAATTCACCAAACCAAACCTTCATTGCAGAACGGTGACGTTCGGAAACAATGATGAAAAGCTTACATGGATAGCTCGCTGAGGCAATTACGTACGGGCCGGACAGGAAATTTTGATTTGATAATAGGTAGGATGCGCTGCAAGGGGTGCCATTTATAGTGCAAAATTACGTGGCCAAATATAGAGCATTCAATATTAAAAGTCAACAGACTATTCAACAATTTTGCCTTTCATTGTTACACTCATGTCGCAAAAATAGCCAAATCGTCTTTTCGTTGTCTAATTCTTGAACAGGGAATATCGGCGGAGGATATTTTTCAGCTTGACATCAATCGGCGGCTCCAGACCGATTTCCCCCAGCAAGTCGGCCTGGCCGAAGACAAGATCGGGACGGCCATCCGCAGCCACGCGGCCGCGATGGAAGACAATCAACCGGTCGGCGAACGAGACTTCTTCGGGGAACTGGGTGATGAGGATCGAGGCAATCGGGCGGCTGGCTCCATTTTGGTGGAATGCCTTTATTTGCTTTAAAATATCCCTGCGGCTGCGTGGGTCCAGCAGTGAAGTAGGCTCATCGAGAACGATGTATGAAGGATCCATGGCCAACACCGCGGCAATGGCCAGCCGCTGCTTTTCTCCCCCGGACAGGTAATGGGGCGATTTTTGGCGATATTTTGCCAGGTCGAATTGCGCCAATTTTTCTTCCACAATTCGATGCATCTCATCTCCCGGTAAACCGAGATTCTCAAGCCCAAAGGCGATCTCTCGCTCAACGGTGGCCGAGACGATTTGATTGTCCGGATTTTGGAAAACCATGCCGACCAGACGCCGGATGCCCGGAAGGTTTTCCTCCGCAGCGGTGGACAATCCGTTGACAAAAACCTCACCATCCTGGGGCACAATGAGACCGTTGAGGCAGCGGGCAAAGGTGCTTTTGCCCGATCCGTTTGCCCCCATGATCGCAACGGATTCCCCCTCCTGGATGCCCAGTGATATTTCCGACAGGGCAAAATACGGCGACGATTGAGCCGTGGGATATTTAAAAGAGACGCGGGCAACCTCTATCATAAATCAACCGGGCTACTCGCCCAAAATCTGCATGATCACTTCACGATGGCGCGAGCGGATGTCAAAGTCGACAAGAATGATCTGCTGCCAGGTGCCCAGCAGCAGGCGACCGTCGCGAAAAGGCACCGTCAGCGACGGCCCCAGGAGAGAGGCCCGCACGTGGGAATGGCCGTTGCCGTCGTGCCAGGTGGCGTCGTGAAAATACCTCTGGCCCTGCGGCGCAATCCTCTCGAAAGCGTCGGGCAGGTCCCTGAGCAATCCCGGCTCGTATTCCACAGTGGTAATGCCGGCGGTCGAGCCGGCGATAAAAAAAGTGATGACCCCGTCTTTCACGCCGGCCTGGCTTAATACCGTTTTCGCCTGATCGGTGATATCGATCATATCGGAATTGCCGCGCGTTTTTACCGCGATGTGTTCAGTTTGTACTTTCATAATTTCATCCATTCGCCATCTTCGAGTGACATCATGCTGTACAATTCTCTGACTCGCCCGGTTATTTCGGATGCTGTCAGCGCCTTCAATCGCTCCACGCTGAATGATTCGACGCAAAAAGAGGCAAAAGCGCTGGCAAAGACAACCGCGCGTTTCAATCCTTCAAAACTGAGATCGTCGTTCTTGGCCAGGTAGCCCATAAAGCCGCCGGCAAAGGTATCGCCGGCCCCGGTCGGATCGGACAGTTTTTCCACGGGATAAGCGGGGCAGAAAAATCTGTTATTTTCGTGAATCAAAAGCGCACCGTTTTCCCCCTTTTTAATGATGAGCGTTTTCGGCCCCATGTCCTGAATGATCCGCGCGCCGGTATAAATATTATTCTCGCCGGATAACTCCCGGACCTCCGAATCGTTGATCAGCAGCGCATCGACCACAGCCAGCGTTCGCTCGAGCGCGTCGCGAGTGCCCGAAATCCAGAAATTCATCGTATCCATGGCGACAAAGCGCGGCGCGGCGATTTGCTCGATCACG
>METF01000307.1:7996-9580 GCA_001771235.1 Candidatus Zhuqueibacterota bacterium RBG_16_48_16 | reverse complement strand
CAAATCCGGACTGATATTGGCAAGGAAAATATATTTGCTCTTTTTATAACCTTCCGGCAAAACGGGATTGAATTTTTCAAAGACATTCAGGTGGGTGTAGATCGTCTCCCTGTCGATCATATTCTCCAGGTAGCGGCCCTTCCAGCGAAAGGTCTTTCCGGCCTCCACGATCAGACCGGAGAGGTCGACGCCTTTGTCGCGGAGAAAAGCAATGATCTCCATGTCGAAATCATCGCCGACAACGGCAACCAGGTTCACCGGCAAAAAGTAGCTGGCCGCCGCGGAAAAAAACGTCGCCGAACCGCCCAGCGCCTCATCGACCATCTCAAAAGGTGTCTCGACGGAATCATAAGCCATCGAGCCAACAACAAGCAAACTCATAAGCTTTCCTCTCTCACATTTTTTCCGGCGCGGTAATGCCCAACAGTTTCAAGCCGTTGGACAGAACCTGCCTTGTCGCTTTTGCCAGCAACAGCCTGGCGAATGTTTTTTCTCTATCTTCGGTGACGACCCGATGTTCGTGATAAAAACGGTGAAAAACCGTCGCCACTTCCGTTAGATAGGCGGTCAGCCGGTGGGGTTCGAGAAACTGGGCTGACTTGACGACGACCTCCGGGTAATCGATCAGCCGCTTGATGACGTTCAATTCATGATAACTATCGAGGACATTTGTCGCAAAAGACTCCGGTTCGCCAATGCCGCTTTCTTCGGCAAAACGAAAAATACTACAAATTCGGGCGTGTGCGTACTGCAGGTAGTAGACGGGATTTTCGTCGGACTGTTTTTTCGCCAGCTCGATATCGAAATCCAGCGGCTGGCTCATTTTCCGGTCGACAAAAAAGTAACGCGCCGCATCCACCCCGACTTCTTCGATCAGCTCGTCCATTTCAATGATCTCCCCGGCACGCTTGGACATTTTCACCGGCTTGCCATCTCGCAGTAAATTGACCTGCTGAATGATACTCACGTGGAAACTGTCTTTGGGATGGCCCAGCGCCAGCATGGCGGACTTCATCCGGTCGATGTAGCCGTGGTGATCGGGACCCCAGAAATCATGTACAGCCGTAAAGCCGCGCTCGTACTTTGTCTGGTGATAGGCAATATCGATAAAAAAATAAGTCGGCTCGCCCTCTTGCGTGATCAACACGCGGTCTTTTTCATCGCCGAATTCACTCGATTTGAACCACAGGGCGCCGTCCTGTTGGTATGTCAGATTCTTCTCCTGCAGCTTTTCCAAAATCGACTGCTCGGCTCCCTTGTCCCGCAACGAGCTTTCTCTGAACCAGTTGTCGAAAAAAACACCATAAGCCGAAAGGCTTTTCTGCTGCTGTTCCACAATATGCGATAGGGCGATTTGGCTCATAACCTCGGCGCGTTCATCCTCACTGAGCTTGACGTAGGCACTCCCCTCGCGCGTCGCGATATTTGCAGCCAGCTCGCGCAGATAATCGCCGTGGTAGCCGTCCTGGGGAATTTCCCTTTCAAAGCCCAGGGCGGCCACGTATCTTGCGGCCAGCGATTCCCCCAAAAGCCTGACCTGCCGACCGGCGTCATTGATATAAAATTCTTTATAGGCATCATAAC
>METF01000307.1:4882-7785 GCA_001771235.1 Candidatus Zhuqueibacterota bacterium RBG_16_48_16 | reverse complement strand
ACCCGGCCCGGCGATGTCGACTTTTTGCACGTAAAAAGGATCGACCTCCAAAGCTCTAACAATATCCGCGGCAATCTGACGCGGATTTTTCCCGGCAACCTGGGCAAGGCTCATGGCCACCGGCGAGGAAATATCTCCAAATTCTTCCTGTTTCGGCCGCTCCAGATTGAGCAATCGCGGGTCGGATATTTCATAGCCCAGCTTGTCCAGCGCTTTTTTAATGGTCTGTCGTATGTGTTCCTGTGGCTTCATGATCCTCTTTTACCTCGATAAATTTCGCATCGCCCCACAGCCGTTCCAGTCCATAGAATTTTCTCGTCTCCGCTTGAAATATGTGCACGACGACATCGACAAAGTCGATCAATATCCAATTGAACGGGTTGGAGCCTTCGACATGCCAGGGTCTAACCGATTCGCCGCGCAGTTGTTCTACGATATGATCGTTAATGGCCCGGGCTTGAACATCCGAATCAGCCGTACAAATGATAAAATAATCGGAAATCGTCGTCAGCTCGCGGATATCCAGAATCAACACATCCGTCGCCCGCTTGTCCAGGGCCAGCTCGGCAATACGATGTGCCAGCTCGTTTGCTTTCACTATGGCGGAACCTCGCAAACAATTACAGGGTAATCTGGTTGTCTATTTTGACAGCATTTCAAAAAAATCAAAATCAAATTTTAAAAATCAAATATAAAAATGACAGAACAAAATGCAAAAATTATCTTTGAATTTTTCCTAGTTATCTGGTACTGCAGCGAAAGTTATAGGCCGAAGGACGACCTATCAATTCCATTACTAAAAAGAGGGTGTCATTCCTTTAGGAATCTTTGTCAAGTGGACACACATTGAAAAAACGCATACGGACATGGGCATTCCTCCAGATAAATGCTGTTACGGCGGGTACGATGACACAATTACAAAGATTCTCAAGAGAATGACAGTCAGGCTGAATTGCGGACATGGTAACTTGTATTCAGTCTACCATGAGGGCGCATCCGATACACCATAAGTCATTCCTTAACGAATTGGCATAAACAGTTACGTTGTAGTCCTGGCATTTTAATATTTGATCTTTAATCTAGAAATCCACTGCTCAAATTATACGAATAATCCAACCACCTTGTGATCGGCTACAATAGGCGGATAAGAATTTTAAGCCAGCAGCCTGCTGGCTGCCTCATACACCTGCTCCGGCACAACCTCCCGCATACAGCGGAAATGTTTCTTGGGGCATTTCCGAGAGCCTATGTGCGTACATGGCCGGCAGGAAAGCCCGGAGTTTTCAACAACGAGAGCATGAGGAGCTGTTGGGAAAAATCCAAGCTCGCTGGTTGTCGGGCCGAATACCGCGATTGTTTTTACACTAAGGGCTACGGCTAAATGCATGAGGCCGGTGTCGTTGGTGATAAACAGGTCCGCAAAAGTGAGCGCGGCAGCCGATTCCATGAGAGAAATCTCGCCGGACAGGTCCAGGAAATGTCCGTTCAACTGCGCCGTGATTGTCCTGGTTATTTTCCTGTCCCGTTCATCGCCCAGCAAAAGGACCTGCGCCTCTCGCTCCCGCACAAAACGGTTGGCCACATCGACAAAGTATTCCGGTAGCCAGCGTTTGGTTTCGAATCCTGCGCCGGGAGCCAGGCACAAGATAAACCTTTCCTTGCTGAATCGGGCGCTCGCTAACACATTCTCGATTCGCGCTGACGCGGCATCGTCTACCCAGAACTCCAGGCCGAGGCCATCATCCTCGATGCCCAGCTCCCTGACGCTGTAAAGATAGCGCCGGTAAACGGGAATGATTTCGTCGTATAAATTCCATTTGAAGCGGATGAGCAGGAACCTCTGCCAGCGGAATTTCGGGTATGAAAAAACATCCGCGCCAATACCGGTTCGCAAAAACAGGCTGCGGAAATTGTTATGAATATCCAGAATCAGGTCAAAGTTTTGTCTTTTTATGAACGACCGGATGCGCATCAGCTCGGGTAATCCAGCGGTCGTATCCAGGCTGATAACCCGATCAACATGCTTGTTGGTACTGATCGCCTCCAGAAATTTTTTCTTCACCAGAAAAGACAACTCGGCGCCGGGAAAGCGTTTTTTCAACAGCCTTAAAAGTGGCGATGCCAGCAAAATATCTCCGATGGAGCTCAGGCGGATGACGAGAATCTTTTGCGGTTGCTTGTTCAATGCAGGTATCACAGGCTTCATGAGACAATGTGAAAATGACAGGATAACAGGATTCAAAAGGATAGACAGGATCAGCCATGATAGAATTTTATCGTGTCGATCCGCCTTATGACAAATTGTGTTGATCAAAAAAGTTAGTTGTGGAGAAGATTATTGGCCATGCATAATGTTAATCAGGATAAGATCTGTTAGTAACTTAAAAGTCAATTTTTGTACAAATATGGCAAAAGTCGGATTCAGAAAAATTTAACCACGAATTTTCACAAATTAATCGAATTTCACGAATTGTATACCAGGATCAATTTCAATTCGCGCAAATTCGTGTGTAATTGGTGCAAATTCGTGGTTGCATTTTATTGGGTTCCGGTTTATCCGGGTTAAGATTTGTTAAAAAAAGCTTTTTCGATTGAATCGAGAAGACAAGATCTGCAGCAAGAAAGAAAAACCGGTAAAAGCGTTTTCTAAAGTAATCCTGTTCATCCTGCTTAATCCTGTAATCCTGTCAAAAAAATTAAAAATATCAAAAAAAAATTCTATAACTTAATTATCAATGCGTATATGCCGTAAAGGGGTTTTCTCATCGACTCTTGATAATTTTACGGAACCAGTCGATGGACATCCTGATGCCGTCTTCGACAGGCACTTTTGGCTCCCAGCCAAGCAGCTTTTTAGCCAGGGAAATGTCCGGCTGCCGCACCTTGGGATCGTCGACCGGCAG
>METF01000307.1:4574-4758 GCA_001771235.1 Candidatus Zhuqueibacterota bacterium RBG_16_48_16 | reverse complement strand
GATCAGGTCCGCAACGTAGCAAAAACTGCGCGTTTGCGTGCCGTCGCCGAAAATAGTCAGCGGCTGATTTCTCAGCGCCTGTGGAATAAAAGTCGGGATGGCCCTACCGTCGTTCGGCCGCATTCTTGGACCGTAGGTATTAAAGATCCTGACAATCTTGGTGTTCACCTTTTTATACCGATGA
>METF01000307.1:4092-4545 GCA_001771235.1 Candidatus Zhuqueibacterota bacterium RBG_16_48_16 | reverse complement strand
CTTGGCTTCATCGTAAACGCCTCGCGGCCCGACCGGGTTGACGTTACCCCAATAACTTTCCTTTTGCGGATGAACCAGTGGATCGCCGTAGACTTCGGAGGTGGAGGCCAAGATAAAACCGGCTTTTTTTTCCAAAGCCAGTCCCAGCGCCTTGTGCGTTCCCAGGGCGCCGACTTTGAGCGTTTGGATCGGCAGTTGCAGATAGTCCAGCGGGCTGGCCGGCGAGGCAAAATGCCAGACGTAATCAATAGGCCCGGCGATATAGATATACTCGGTCACATCATGTTTGATGAATTTGAATTGCTCGCATTGCAGCTCTTCGATATTGGCAATCGTTCCGGTCAACAAATTATCCATGACGATGACGTCATGGCCTTCGTTTAGCAATTTTTCACACAAGTGAGAACCCAAAAATCCGGCGCCACCCGTCACCAACGATCTCGGCATGAATCC
>METF01000307.1:3224-4067 GCA_001771235.1 Candidatus Zhuqueibacterota bacterium RBG_16_48_16 | reverse complement strand
CGTTTCTTTTAAAGAGAGTATCTATCAGCCCACGAAACACACGAAACAAACAAAATGAATGGAAATAATACCAAACACACCTCGACACCTGCACTATCAATAGAATAACTCGCCTCGGGCTAAAGCAGCTCAGCCATGCTACTTCCTTTCGTTTATTTTGTGTGTTTCGTGGGCCGAATCGTCGCTCTTTTAGAAGCAGTACCTGCCGCAGGTATCCGGCGCAACGCTCGATTTATTTAAGGACGCCCAATTTAAGCAACAGGCCGTCCAAATGCAAATGATTCGCTCGTTGACTTTTGGCGGAAAATTAGTTATGTTTGCGGAACGTTTGATAGATTTTAAGGTTATACCGCCATACATTTAACGGCAACATGTAACATTTTCACAACTTGCTCTATTCATATTTGTTTTTGGAGGATGAATGCATTCGGACGCGGTGAAGGACATGACCGATATCGAAATCGTACAGGAATTAAGAAAAGCGCGCGATGAGATCGTTCGCGAAATCAATAAAGTCATCATTGGCCAAAAAGAGATCATCGATCAGTTGCTCATCTCGTTGCTGGCCAGGGGGCATTGCCTGTTGGTGGGTGTGCCAGGTTTGGCAAAAACCCTGCTGATCAGTACCGTCGCGCGAGTGCTGGATCTGAAATTCAGCCGCATCCAGTTCACCCCCGATCTTATGCCCTCGGACATCACCGGCACCGAGGTCATCGAAGAAGACCAATCCACCGGCAAAAAGTCATTCAAATTCGTGCAGGGGCCGGTTTTTGCCAATATCATTCTGGCGGACGAGATCAATCGCACGCCGCCCAAAACGCAATCCGCTTTGTTGCAGGCCAT
>METF01000307.1:3119-3205 GCA_001771235.1 Candidatus Zhuqueibacterota bacterium RBG_16_48_16 | reverse complement strand
GCGGCCGGGGAAACCTATAAGCTGGACGAGCCTTTTTTCGTGCTGGCCACCCAGAACCCCATCGAGCAGGAGGGCACCTATCCGCT
>METF01000307.1:2749-2911 GCA_001771235.1 Candidatus Zhuqueibacterota bacterium RBG_16_48_16 | reverse complement strand
GTCCGCAGCTCGAGGCCGGTCGATCACAATCCGTTAAAATTCGTCACCGACTGGATAAGCTGGGGCGCCGGGCCGCGCGCTTCGCAATATTTGATCCTGGGCGCCAAGACCAGGGCGATTTTAGACGGCCGGCCGACGCCGGACATCGGCGACGTCAAAGCG
>METF01000307.1:0-2638 GCA_001771235.1 Candidatus Zhuqueibacterota bacterium RBG_16_48_16 | reverse complement strand
GGCACATCCGGCACAAGATCACCTCAAATATTTGCAGCCCGAGGTGATATCGAAATTGTCCAATCTCAACCTGGTGGCGCGCCTGGTTGTCGAGGGATTCATCACCGGGCTGCACCGCAGTCCCTACCACGGCTTTAGCGTCGAGTTTGCCGAGCACAGGCAATACATGCCCGGCGACGACATCCGCCATGTGGACTGGAAAGTGTACGCCAAGACCGACCGTTATTATGTGAAGGAATTCGAGGAAGAGACAAATCTCAAAGCCTACATTTTGCTGGACACATCGGCTTCGATGGGATATGCTTCTCACGGAATCACCAAGCTTCGCTATGCGACATACCTGGCCGCGGCATTGTCCTATTTAATGCTGAAACAGCGGGATGCCGTCGGCCTGGCGATCTTTGATCAGGAACTGCGCAGCTATCTCCCTCCCCGGTCGGTGAATACCTATCTTAGCGTGCTGTTGCAGGAATTGCATAACGCCAGGAGCCGCAATAAAACGAACGCCACGAAAACCTTTCATCAGCTCGCCGAACAGATCAAACGCCGGGGATTGATCATCATCTTGTCGGATCTGCTGGACGACCCGGCCCAGGTCATTTCCGGGTTGAAACATTTTCGCCATAAAAAACATGAGATCATCGTTTTCCATATTCTTGATCCTGCAGAAAGATATTTCCATTTCAAAGACGAGGCCATTTTCCAGGACATGGAATCCGGCGAGAAATTGTCCACCCAGCCCTGGCATATTCGCGGCGAATATCGCCGGCTCGTCAGCGAGTTCATCGAATCCTATAAAACACAATGTCGCGAAAACCGGATCGATTACGTTCTCATGGACACATCGGAATCGTTTGACGCCGCTCTATTACAATATCTGATCAAGCGCAAAAGGATCGGCGGTTAGTCCCGATTCGATTCTTAATCACGATTATGCAACCGGACTCTTTTTCATAAGTGGGCCAAAACAGTTACACAGAGGCCGCCGAGAAGACACAGAGCAACACTGAGAAAAAATTTAGTGCCTTTCGCGTGTTTAGTGGGCACTATTTAACACTGGCTCAATGTTCCATGTTCAATTTGGAAAATTAGTAAGTCCCGTTCACCCAAAATTGCCTCAACGAAATGAATAGCTTTTTCGCGGGCATTCTCATAGTGAGTGCCCTTCTTCTGCTCATCGGTTGGCTGCTGTGGCGCAAAACCCGGCGCGGCTCCAAATTCCAGGCGCGCCTGACCATTCTTTTTTTCCTCTTTGTCATTGTCCCCATCATTCCGCTGACCATCACCGCCAGCTACGTGCTGACCAAAAGCTCGCAAATGCTCACATTTCCCGGAATCGAGCAGGCCTTATCCACGTCCATCGAGATGATCCACCTGCAACTGGAGCAAAGGGCGTTGGCTTTTTTAGACAGGCACAACGACGTCGATTCTCTGTCAACCGGCCAGCTCCCGGCAGAAGGCGGCGTGTATGCAGGTAAAATTCGCATAAAAGACGGAGAGCAGCAGCTCGTTTTTTATGCGACCGTTCCGAATTTCGCCGCAAAACCTTCGCGGTTTTTTTCCCTCGATGAAGTGGAGCTCATTCTGCATGGGCAACACACAAGCAGCTTCGTCCCCTGGCAAACGACTCAAGTGTACGAACATTATCAAGTGGTCGAGCCTGAATCGTTTATCTTCGTCGCTTTTGAGCTTCCTACAGCCATCAGCGAAGCGCGGCAATCCGTCTCTTTTGCGTTGAGAAATTACTCTTCTCTGCAACTGCTCAGGGACTCGATTGTCGACCGCGGCCTGATATGGTTTGTCGTTTTTATCATTATCATACTCTTCGCCTTCCTAGCCATGTATACGGCGGAAATATTATCGCAAGGCATCAGCAAGCCCATCCACTCTTTAGCCCAGGCCATGCGGGAAATCGGCGCCGGTGATTTAACTGTGCGGGTAGATGTCAAAGCCAAAGATGAGATCGGCTTTCTCATCGATTCTTTCAACCGCATGGCGGACGAGCTCAAGATCGGTCGCGAGAACCTGCAACGCATGGAGCGCATCGCCGCCTGGCGCGATGTCGCCCGGCAAATTTCGCATGAAATAAAAAATCCCCTGACCCCGATACAGCTTTCATTGTCGCGATTGCGGACGAGCCTGCCCGCCGGACTGAGCGAGAACCACGATTTGAAAGAATCGCTGCGGATCATCGAAGAGGAAATCGGCTCGTTGAAAAACATGGCAAAGGAATTTTCGGAATTTGCCAGGATGCCCCAGCCGGAGGAAAAAGATGAGGATATTGGGGCCATTATTCGGGATTGCGCCAGGCTGTTCGAAACGGAATTAGCGCACTATGATTTTTCCATGCACATCGAGCCGGACATTCCCCTGATCCCTGTCGATAAAGAGCAGATAAAAAGAGTCCTGCAAAATATCATCAAAAACGCCATTCAGGCATCACAACCTGGGCAGGCCATAACAATTGCGGCCACCTTCCTGGCCGAAAGCGAAACGGTCGGGATCGATATTGCGGATCACGGCCAGGGCATGGATGCGGAAACCTGCAAGCGAATTTTCGAGCCTTATTATACCACCAAAAGGGAAGGAACGGGTTTGGGGCTTTTTATCGTGCAGAAGATCGTCACCGACCACGGCG
>METF01000306.1:18934-22029 GCA_001771235.1 Candidatus Zhuqueibacterota bacterium RBG_16_48_16 | reverse complement strand
GGAGCGGCCGACTTTGGGCGATACCGTTTTGTGGGAACGATACGGCAGCACCGGCGTCGTGGTATCCGAAGAGGACAAAAAGGGACGTGTCTATGTGCAAACCGAGGGCTTAAAAGTCCGCGCGCCGCTGGAAGAGCTGAAAAAAATTAAAGTGAAAAAATCGGGCACTGCCTCATCGCTGAACATTCGGATGGCGCCCAGGGAACGGTTCAATTGGGAAATCGATTTAAGGGGTTTGCGCGCGGAGGAGGCGATAGAAAAAGTCGACGAATTCCTCGACCAGGCCCTGTTGGCCGGATTTGCCGAAGTGAGGGTCATCCATGGCAAGGGCACCGGAAGATTGAAGACATCAATCAACGATTTCCTGAAAAAGAACGATCGCGTCCTGCAAACACGGCTGGGCAACTGGAATGAAGGCGACTGGGGCGTCACCGTTGTCGAGCTGAGAAAAGATTGAATTTCCGTATCTATCCAGGTATCGAAATTTTTTTGCCACGAAAACTCGAAGACACAAAGGTTCACAAAGATTTTTTGTGTTCCTTAGTGGCTTTGCGACTTGGTGGCTGAATAGATACGAATTCCCCCGCATAATCCATTGGCAATTATCAAGAGTGAGAAAAGGCATGATGAAAGAAACGGCTGTTCTGGCGGCGAAAGAAGCCGCCCGGATCATAAAAAAGCATGTAGGCAAAATAAGCCAAGCGAACATTGACTTGAAAAGAAAGTTCGATTACGTCACCCGGGCCGATCACGAGTCCGAGAAAAAAATCATCGAGGTGATCAGGGCGCGGTGTCCTGACCATAAAATCTATGCAGAAGAATCCATCAAAGACGGGCCGGGCGGTTATCGCTGGCTGATCGATCCTTTGGACGGCACGACGAATTACATCCACGCTTATCCGATATATTCAGTATCCATCGCCCTGGAGCATGACGGAGAGATCGTTTTAGGCGTTGTTTACGACCCGACGCGCGACGAGATGTTTATCGCCGAAAAGGGAAAAGGGGCCACGTTAAACGGCGATCCGATCAAAGTCTCTACTATTGACGATCCGGCCATGAGCCTGGTGTTGACCGGTTTTCCTTTTCGATCGAAAAAAATGGTGGACCTTTATTTATCATCCTTCAAAAAGATATTTGCCCGGGCGAGCGATATTCGCCGGGACGGGTCCGCTGCATTGGATTTTTGCGCTATTGCCTGCGGACGCGCGGATGCTTTCTGGGAGATTGGCCTGTCGCCCTGGGATGTCGCTGCCGGCTATTTGATGATATCCGAAGCGGGAGGCATGATGACTGATTTTTTTGGCAAAAAAAATCCGCTATGGACGGGCAATGTCGTCGCCTCTAACGGCATATTACACCCGTGGATTTTGGCGGATGTTCAGGAAACATTCGCAGGTCACATCGATGGCTGAGCGGCGGCAAAATTGGCCGGGCAAAAGAATACTGTTTGTCATCCTTTTGCTGTCAGGCCAGGCCGGGCTGATCTGGTACGGAAGAGTTTACAATCCGGCAATAACGCTGCAACAATGCCTGGCCGATCCGGAAAGATATGATTCTGCCCGCATCGAAGTAGCTACCGAGGCGGTTATCACCGCCATTTCGGACGATGGATTTATGCTGCGGCAAATGGGAAAAGAAATAAAAGTGGTCGGCCATAGCCCAGATCTGCGGGCAGGGGAGTTCGTCAGCCTTACGGGCATTTATCATAAAGAAGGATGGATAGAGTCCGATAAAATACATGTCGCCAAAAAGAGGCGTGTCAAGATTGCCGCCTCGCTTTTGCCCGTCCTTGTCGTGCTGGTCTTATTTGGCAAAAAATTCACATTCAATCTACGTCGCTTTGAATTTACACCCCGATAAAAATGCCGGATCTCGTGACACATTTCGCCGCCGCCTATTTTGTCTCTCATCTGCAAAAAGTCAGGCAGCATCGCGTTTCTTTATACATGGGCACCATTCTGCCCGACCTGATCTCCAGGCCGGTTTATATCCTTTTCCCCAAGCTATACCCTTATACGGTGGCTCTTCACACCCCGGTTTTTTTAATCCTTTTTTCTCTTTTCTATAGCCAGTTTTTCGCAAAATCCATCCGAAAGGACGTGTTTCTTTTTACGGTGAGCGGTATGGCTCTTCATTTCGGATTGGATTTGTTTCAACGCCACATCGGCAGCGGCTACCTGTGGCTGTTTCCCCTTTCCTGGAACTCTTTTGAAATCGGACTCTACTGGCCGGAACAGCCCCTGCTTTTGACCCCGTTGTGGGTGCTGCTCATTCTCATCATTGAAACGGTCATCCGGTTACGTCGAATATGAGAGATATGGAGTAACTTTTCATCCCACTGAACACACAAAATAGACGCAAGGAATCTTTTCGTGTCTTTTCACTCATTTCGTTTGTTTCGGGTGTTTCGTGGGCCGAATAGTTGCGATATGGATGTTATACTAGGGTGAATCGCTGATTTCCTCAAGCAACTTTTCCGCTTCCTTCTTTTTTTCATCCGCGCGGTTGCGAACTTCTTTATCCGGATGAATCGACAAAAGCGTTTCGCATGCCGCTCGCGCAGCAGGCCCGTCCCCAAGCCCGTAATAGCACTGTGCCAGTTTCCACTGGATCAGGATTTCGTTGTAGCCATTGTTCTCTTTTTCACTCTGAACCGAGGCCAGGAGTTTTGAGAAGGTGGCGATTGCCTGCTCATAACCCCCTTTCTGAAATTGAGCCTCGGCCAAAGGCCAAAGGAAAAAACGGCTGTCCGGAAAAAATTCCAGCCCTTCTGATGCACAAGCGCTGGCCCGGTCATAGTGCTTTTCTTCGATATAAATCCACGCCAGGTTGGACAGCGCGGCCCATTTGGAAAAAACGCCATTTTTTGCTGCCTGTGAAATCATGTCGATCCCAAGAGATCGTTGATCCTCGAAGAATGGCAGCCAGGATATTTTTTTCGTGAGATTGCTTCTCCAATACAAATAGGTGCCAATGCCCAGATAAGGATCGAAGAACAGGCTGTCCGCCTCGACGGCTTGTTGCAGTTTTTTTACGGTTTGCAGTCCTAATTGAATGGCGGGGATGTATTTCTTATTCCGGGCCAGTTGAAA
>METF01000306.1:4183-18757 GCA_001771235.1 Candidatus Zhuqueibacterota bacterium RBG_16_48_16 | reverse complement strand
GGCAGGGTGTTGCGGAAAATGCTCTTTCATAGACGCAAAAAGCGCCAGAGCCTCGTCATACTGTTGAGACAAACTCAGGTCGATGCCTTTTTGGATGTCCGCCACAGATGGTTCGGCAAACAGGCTTTTGGTGATAGATAAGATAGTTATTAGAACGAAAAGTCTGCTATTCATTGATGCCAGGGCTCCGAAATCTATTAGTATAAATGACCAGTTGGAAGAAGAGTGGTAACATGAGATCGAATCCATTTGCTGCGATCACAATTCCCCTCGCCCTTGAAGGGAGAGGGCTGGGGTGAGGATTCTTAAAAACGATGAAATTACCCCTCTCCCTGACCCTCTCCCCTCAGGGGCGAGGGAACTCTTTAATTTTTTTCCAGGTAATCTTCTACATTCGTTAACTGGTCATTCGCACTAATGTTAAAAAAAAAGCCCGTCATCATTCGACAGGCTTTTCATTTTATCACAAAAAAGCTTCTATTCATCCAATATAAAATCTTTGGGATCCACTTGCCTGTCATCTTTAAGAACTTCATAATGCAAATGCGGCGCAGTCGATCTGCCGGTATCACCGACTTTACCGATTACCGTATAACGGGTGATGACCTCTCCCTCTTTGACCAGTACTTTTTCCAGATGGGCATACCGTGTTTTCACCCCATAGCCGTGATCGACAATAATATACCGGCCGTAACCCAGGTTGGGTAAATAACGCAGTCGCGTTTCAACAACTTTGCCATCGGCTGTGGCTAACACATTTGTGCCGCGAGGAGCTGAGAAATCCCATCCTTCGTGAAATCTTGGCTGCTCCGTAAAAGGATCGGGCCTGTACTCAAATCTGCTGGTTACGCGTGCGTTTGGGATTGGTCTCACCGATGGCGTGTGCTTGAATTTAAACTGATTTTCCTGGTATTTGCCCGAGATCTCCTCCATACTCAACCTGGCGAAGGAAACGCGTTTTTCGAGGTTGTCGATGACTCTTTGAATTTTTACCGCTTCCTCACGATTCTCCCCGGTGACGGCGCTTATCGGCGTCGTGGACGGGCTGGCATGGCCTCCACGACCAAACTTTCTCATGTCAGAATCGATCTGGGGCAAATCGACAAAGATCCGCATGTCTTCATCGTTTTTTTCGATGACCTGGACTTGTGTCTGCAGATTTTCGAGCCGGAAGGTTACATCTTGCAGGAAATCTCTGAGCTGAGAGTTAGCTTTGCTCAGATGCGCAACTTGCCTGTTGTGAAACATGTCGGTGAAAAGGCCGATAATAAAGATAATGAGAACGAACACAACAGAGAGTGTAATGCCTATCATCCCAGCAATCTTCTTCCACCCAAGGCTGATTTGCTTTGCTTCCGATCCCCCAAGGGAAAAGTAGATTAATTGAATCCTTTTGTCTCGCATTTCAATTGCCTTTGAGTTAGTTCACTTTGAATGCTGCTACACAATACGGACGCTACTTTTACGAACAGTATTTTGGAAGGAACAATGCTTAGGTAGGTGGTCAAAGTCGATTGAATATAACAAGTTAATAATGCGTTGTCAAGGAAAAATTGCCTATTTTGAAAAATAAAATGTCCTCCTCGAGTTTTTCAGAAATCGCGAGCCAAAAAGGAAAAAATGATCAATATATAGTACTTTTTTGGTCTTTGACGTCAATATACTGTGCGTTTTTAGGCTCGTTAATTTATTCAAGAGAGTTAAAAAATTTTATAATTTTTTTAAATAAACCTGACGATTTCGACAAAATATTTGCCCGCGAAACCCGTTACTTGTCAATAGTCCCAATTTTCCATTCCAGGCCTGCGGCTTGTTTAAAAAGAAATTGACTCGCACCTGATTGAGCAGATTCATTCGGCGAAAAATTTTTGAAAATATACGCCATCAAATATTGGAAATCAAGTCCAATCTTCTTCCCTGGGGAAAACCTCACTTACGGTTGGGGAGATACCTGCATCCGCAGGCATGACAGTCGGCCACGGCGTCATTCACGCGAATGCAGGCATCTCCTTGTTCGCCAGATTCATAATCCACCTGTGAGTGAGGTCTTGTCTTTTTTTTCAAGATTTCCCTTGATTAGCGTCGGCGAAAAGATATATTTGAAAAACAATCGGGCCGAAATTTGGCACGTATAATTCACCCTGCGAACAACTCATTTCTGTTGCCATGCCCCTGTTCAATATTACAACGCTCGTCGGTTTTGGCTTTGGTGCCGCCCTGACCATCATTTTATTGAGTCTTTCGATTCAGAAACAACATAAACGTTACGACGATTATGCCTTTGGCATCGCCTTACTTTCAAGCGTTTTATGGTTCGGGGGCAATTTTTTATCGATGTTGTTAACTCTGCTGTTTGGCACTGTCGCAAAGATGGAAGCCGGTTTTGCCGAATTGGTTGCCTCCTTCGGCATGGCCGTTCTTCCCTCTTCTCTTATCCATCTGCATTTGGCTATTTTATTTGTGGCGGATAAACAGGTGACACCCGCCCTCACCAAGCCAAAGTTAGCGGCAATGCTCGTTTTATATATTCCGGCAATCGTCTTTATCGCCTCCGCATTTCCTTTGCTGCTTAAAAGCGGCCATTCGGCCATTGCGGCGCGCGAGCTGCTCGTGTTGCCTTTTTCTGCCTGGGTGTTTGTCTCTATCATTTCTTCGATCCTTATATCGGAAAGATTGGTAAGAATCATCAAAAACGATGCCGATCGCCGTTTCCATAAAAGTACCAGCCACATTCTTGCAGCCATCGCCGGCGGCCTGGTATTGGTTTACTTTGTGCCGCTTTACCGGATCGCTTATATCGGGGCTTATTTAAATTTGGTCATGTTGTTGTCTCCGGCCTTGCCAGCCGCCGTATTGCTGTACTATGTTTACCGCTATAATTTCTATCGGCTGGTCGTCAAGCCAAGCCTGATCTATTCCGTGCTCTACGGGCTGGTCATGGCTGTTTATCTCCTCGGCATTCGCCGCATCGGCGAATACCTGGCCCGCTTTCCGGAAGTGAATTCGCAATTCATCGAAGGCATTCTGTTGGTCGCTTTGGTTTTTGCCTTTCAGCCTTTTCGAACCAGGATTCAAAACAGGCTGGACAAGCTGTTCTTCAAAGATCGTTATTACTATCAACAATTCCTGCGTGAATTAAGTGATTCCATTAGTGAAATAATGGACCTGCACCAATTGCTGCAAACCCTGAGTCAATCCCTGACCTCCACGCTAAAAGCCAGGGCCTGTACGTTGATCGTATTTAGAGTTGAAGATGGCGAGCACCGGGTCTCTAACACCTATGGCGAGCATAGCCTGGTGGACATTGACATGCTGATAGAATCCCTGAGAGTGACGCGCCATCTCCGCCTGAGACGGCAAATGCGGGATCATCGCGTCGTGCCTGCTTTGAGAAGGAACGGTATCGATTTGGCCATCCCTGTTTACTTTCAGGATGTTCTGGTGGGATTGCTTTGCCTGACGGAAAAGAAAAGCGGCGCGTCCTATTCCGATGAAGAGCTGGATGTAATGCAGACTTTTGCCAACCAAATCGGTCTGGCTTTTGAAAATGCCCGCCTGATCCAGGACAGGATCGATCTTGAGGCAAAAGTTTACAAGACGGAAAAAATGACATCGCTGGGCCAGTTGGCCATGACCATAGCGCACGAGGTGAAAAATCCGTTATCGTCGATCAACTCCATCATACAGGTGTTGCACGAGAGTGCGGCCGGGGAACAAAGAGAAGACCTGGCCATCGTTGTCAACGAAATCAATAGATTGAACACAGTGTTAGAAAAGCTGCTCAGTTTTGCCCGCCACTCAAACGTAATGATAGAAGAAATTTCGCCGGTCGAGATTGTCAATGATGTCGTTGCCCTGTTGAAACACCAGGCAAGAAAATCCCGGGTTGATATCAAGCTGGTCTGCGCAGATCAGCTACCCACCATTCGGGCCGATAAACAATCATTGCGAGAAATTGTATTCAACCTGGTGTTCAATGCCATCCAGGCGATGCCCAGCGGCGGCCAGGTCAGCATCGAGCTGTTGACGAGAAAAAGCCTCGACCGCTCGGATATGGAGGAAGGCAAACTGGCTGCTCGCGACGTCGAGCAATGGCTTCAGATAAAAATAGCGGATACGGGCAAGGGCATCTCGGCGGCGGATTTGGAGAAAATCTTTAATCCGTTCTACTCAACCAAATCCATCGGAACCGGACTGGGCCTGACAATTGTAAGAAGAAATGTGAATAATCTCAACGGCCACTTAAAAGTACAAAGCCGGCTGGATGAAGGAACGGTGTTTATCATTTCCATACCGGCATCAATAAAAAGAGAGAATGACGAATGAGCCTTGCGAAAATATTGATTATCGATGACGAGCCGGCGGCGCGCTATGGAATGAAAAAGGTGCTCAAAGATCTCGACTATACTATTTTCGAAGCATCGGACAGCATCCAGGCGCTGGAGATGATCGGCACATCCGTACCGGACGTCATACTCTGTGACATCAACATGCCTAATATGGACGGCATTGAATTCTTAAAACAAATACAAGCCCGCTATGACACCAGGAACAAGCCGCTGGTCATCATGATCACCGCTTATGGCTCGGAACGAATCGCGGTGGAAGCCATGAAGGCCGGGGCTTATGACTATTTGAGCAAGCCCTACGAGATCGATGACCTTCGTTTGACTGTGAAAAAAGCGCTGGAAAAGCTGAACCTTGTCGAAGAGAATATAAAGCTCAAGAGCAAAATCGAGATCTTGTCAAAGCCTCAATTCATCGGCCAAAGCGAACAGATGAGCCGGGTTTTGAACATCATTGAAAAGGTCGCGCCTACGGACGTAACCGTTTTGATTACCGGCGAAAGCGGCACCGGCAAAGAGCTGGTTGCGCAAACCATTCATCAAAAAAGCCCGCGCCACAAGGCTCCTTTTATCAATATGAATTGCGCGGCAATTCCCAAAGACCTGGTTGAAAGCGAATTGTTCGGGCACGAAAAAGGCGCCTTTACCGGCGCCACGTCGAGACGGAACGGCAAGTTCGAGATCGCCGACGGTGGGACTCTTTTTTTGGATGAGATCGGTGACATGAGCCTCGAAACCCAGGCAAAAATTTTGCGCGTCTTGGAAGAGAAGGCTTTTATGCGCCTGGGTGGCAAGGATGTCATCCGCACGGACGTTCGGCTCATTAGCGCAACCAACAAGGACCTGGCCAAAGAGATCGCTGCGGGGAATTTTAGAGAGGACCTCTACTACCGGCTCAACGTTATCAAAGTTCGCATGCCCGGTCTTGCCGAAAGGCGTGAGGACATACCGCTGCTGGCCAATCACTTTTTGGAAGAGTTTGCCTTAAAGCACGGCAGTAGGGCAAAAAAGATCGACACGGAAGCGATGCGGGCGCTCTATTCGTATAATTGGCCTGGGAATGTCCGGCAGTTGCGGAATCTTTTGGAGCAATGTGTCGTCCTGGCCGAGGGCGAATACATCAAATATGAATATTTGCCAAAAGAATTACGGGAGTTGTCTTACAATGACGACGGCTACTCCATTTCGGATAGCTTACTGTCGTTTACAGAGACGAAAAAGAAGATGGTCGAGCGGGTGGAAAGAAAGCTGATCGAGAAAGCATTGACCGCAACACATGGCAACGTGAGTCAGGCGGCGAAAAGTCTGCGGATGAAACGGCAGTTCCTGCAGCAAAAAATGCAGGCTCTGGGTATCAGTCCCCGTGAGTTTAAAAAGGATTGACTCGAGCTATGTTCTCACTCAAACCTGTTAAATACAAACGGCAGATTGATCGTCACGTCCCCTTCGGTGATGGGTGGGAATTTAATTCTCTTAATAATTCGGACGATATCGTTCACAAAATCGGTGTTGGTGATGTCCGTGCTGACAACAACGACTTTGGATATACTTCCATCGGCTTCCAGCGTCACATCCAGACTGATCTTCCCTCGCAGGCTCGGGTTATCCCGCAGGTATTTATTATAAGTATATTCGATTCTCGCCTGTTCCGCGTTGATTCGTGCCATGACATTTTCGGGTGAACGCTGGCCCACGGCGGTTTGAGAGCCGCGTATTTTTTGCGGCTGCTCGATGTTCACCACAGTTTTTTTCGACAGGCCCACGGTCTCGACACCACTGACCTCGGACAGCAGGTCATCGATTCCGCCGGACAGACCGATGGACATCAAATCGTCTAGTCCGTCGCCGGAACCGACGCCGTTTCCCGTTCCGCTGCCAACGCCGGAGCCTTTGCCTTTAATAAGCGGCTTCTTTCCCAGCATTTGATCCAATTCCTGCACCAAACCCTGGTCGATTAGAAAATCCGCTGCCGCGCTCGCGTTGCCGGAGTTGCCCGTACCTCCGATCAGGCCTAAAAGACCGCGGGACGTGACCGGCAGGCTTTCACCATCCCTGTCGCCTCCGCCTCCCCCGGACCTTTTTTGTTGCTGTTTTTGCCCGGACTCTTCGGTTTCTTCTTCCGATTCGACAGAGGCCGTGCCATTATCCGAAACGATGGTAGTTTTCGGCTGTTCCGCAGGTCTCTGGATGATAAATTTAGCAAATCGCTGCGGCACCTTGGCAATGTCCGGCGGCGGCTCCGGTGGAATCTCGATCTTGCCAAGATAGATACCAAGCATGACTTCCAGGCTTATAAAAATGGTGAAAAGGAGTTTAAAAATGACATCTTTGCCCAGGGATGAAAAAGTGGCCCTGGTCCAGGAATAGCTCGGTATGGTTTTCAGCGAGCCATCGGCGCCGTCGTAAAGAAAGTGAATCTCGGCATCATGGATCTTGACGTAACCGCTGCGCCCGTTTTTTATGTGCAGAATGTAATAGTGGCCTTTTCTCGGTAATATCTCGTGCTTGATCAAATCTCTGAAATGAATGTTGGAATCCCCGTATCGAATTTCCCCGCTCATCTCGCCGGAAATGTTGAGCGCAAATGCCTTTGCATCAAACTCGATGAGCGTGTGGCTCTTCGGCATTCCGTCGCCATAGACAATGATGTCGTTGTTTGCGCCATGCCCGATGGTCAATTTCTGATTGGCTCGCAACCATCGTTCCCGAATTTGGGAGCCGTGTTTTATCTTGAGCGCAAGATGTGAATGTCTGCGACTTTTCGACATTGGATTATATTAAAAGATTTTGGGTTCGTACCGTACTATTCTTTTTGCATGACGGTCAGCAGCATGTTATTGTAGCCTACACTGCCGCAGGTCAGCATGATTTTTTTCAAAAGCTCGAAGGTGATATTGCGATCGCCCTGGATGGCAATTTGACCTTGAAAACCCTTCAAATCGGACGAGATCTCACCGACACCTTCCGAGAAGGCGCGCAATTTCATCAGCTCATCATTCAAGGTGGAAATGAACAGATCGTTTTGCGCCATGGCATCTTTGATTTTTTCAATCGGCCTTCCATCGACCAGAATCCATTCCGAGGTCAGGGAAATGACAGATGCGACTTTGGGCTTCATGAGTGACGTGGATTCCGGCAAGTGCAAATCCTCGCTTACCGAAATGATGTGACCTTCCGAGCTGTAGTTGCTTAAAAGAAAAACCAAGAGGATGGTAAACATATCGATCATCGATGTCAGGCGGATGGCAAAGGTTGCCTTTTTTGAGCGTCGGGCACGTTGCGCAAAGAGAAAAGAAGGTTGTATGTTTTTTTCGCTCATGAAATAGTGTCCAATCACATTGAGGTCAGCCTGATATGGATATGTTTGGGAAACCCGCTTCCCGGCACCTGTCCATTGTGGTGACTATTGTATCATAGATGATCGCGTTTTCGGGTGATATGATGATATCTTCGGCATCGGGGTATTTTTCCTTTGCCTGTTTCAACTGGCTCACCAGGGCTTCCCAATCGTAAATATCATTCTTCTTCGGAATAAGGGGTAATTTCAATTCCGGCACCCGCAGCTCAAAGCCATTCTCGCGAACAGAAAGAAAGTTGAGTACAACACTCTTTGGTTTTTGTTCTTTAATTTCGGCAGACTTTTTGTCGAGGCTTGGCAGGCTCAGCTCGAGAACGGAGATGCGCATAAAAACGGCTGTGAGTAAGAGAAACGGGATCAGAATGAGAAAGACGTTCATAACGCCGGTGAGATTTATCTCCGTGTCGACGTCTCTCTTGCCTCGATTCCTGCCCAGGGCATTATTCAAGTCCATTGCTTTACCTCGAGGCAACGATTTGTTTGTAAATCCTTGCAACATTTTCGTTGATCTCGTCAACCAGCTCATTGGTTTTTTCGACGAGATAACTGTAGGCAACCATGCATGGGATGGCGGCGATGATCCCAAATGCGGTTGTGTTCATGGCCAATGATATGCCGGCGGAAAGCAGGGCCGCTTTGTCCGCCGCATCGGCGTGAGCCACTGCTGAGAAGGAATTGATCAGGCCGAGAATTGTTCCTAACAAACCGAGAAGTGTCGCGACGTTGGCAATCATCGACAGGTAGGGCGTGCGCTTTTCCAGTTTTGGAATTTCAGCCATGGCGGCAACTTCGATGGCGTTTTGAATGGTCGCCGCCGAGCTGTGGAATTCCGAGAGTCCTGCTTTGGTGATTTTGGGCAGGGCCGCGCTGGACATATTACAATATTCGATGGCTTTATTGACGTTACCGTTGGTGATAAACTCGATGATGCGATTGACAAATGTTTCGTTATCTATCCGGCTTCTGAATCGAATAAAAATGATTCGATCGACGATGATCACAACACCGAGCAAGAGGGCGAACAGAATAACGTACATAATGGGGCCACCTAGAGTGAAGAATCTGATGACGTCCAATTTTAGCCTCCTTAGGTTATGGTGTTACATATTTGAGATACATAATGGTAATAACGCCACTTCTTTGTGCATTAACATAAGGAACCAGGGCGTTGGGGCAAATAATTTACCAGGGAATGTAATCTTGGCGATTTTGTGTAGGCTCGGATTTTTCTTTTTTTGTCACGGTTCGACTTTTTTTCTCCACCGGCCGAAAAATATCATTGAAAAAAGAGCGCTCAATCCGAATGTCGTCGATTTCAGGATTTTTCCCGGGAATGATGAAAACAGCCTGTGGCTTTTCCAAACGACCGACAACTTCGATTTTATCCAGAAATAATTTTATCGCCTCATCATCGACCTGCGTCACCTCACCCTCTTGCCTGAAGCTTTGGGTACTGTCGGGAACGCTTGCGGGCTGCGCTTCCTGGGCCGGAGCGGCCAATGGCAAAAAAACAGAGATCGCCAGGCCTGCCATCAATAGGATGTTGTTTTTAATGCCGCTCATAAAGATGGTCTCCCATCAGCCATTGTTTTGTTGTGGAGGTGAAGGTTCTTTTTTGTCATCCGGTTTCAGCTCGACGAGCAAAGCCTCATAGCGCTTGCGGCTTTCTTTAATCCAAAAATTGTCAATATTATTTGCTTCTGCCTGTTCGAGATTTTTCTGGTATGTTTGCAGCGCCTGTTCTTTGTAAGGTTTCGCATACTGGGCCAGATTGGCTTTGTAGATTTCGATTTGCTCTCCATCCAGCCCGTCGGGAATGGGCGCCTCCATAAAAGCGCGCACAAGCTCTTCGAAGCTTTTGCCGATTTTATAGGAAGCGGCCGTCGTCCAATCGGCCACGTGATAGCTGGCGGCGTCTTTATAGTCATTCAAAACCTGTTTCAGTTTGTCGATCTTTTTTTCCAGGTTTGGCTTGAACGGCGGCGTCAGCTCTACCTTGCGGTAATCTTCATAATGCACTTCACCGATCATGAACTGCGCCTGGGCCACGAAATAAATATCGACCTGAGCGCCTTGATTTTGCATTCTATCATAAGTCTCAATCGTTTTGCCGAACGCAAGCAAAGCGCCTGAAGAATTGTTCACTTTTAAAGCCATTTCCCCGGATTTGAACAGGCACTCCAGCAGATCGGCGGACGGACTCGGATAGGTATCTGCAAATTGCTGGTACAGCCTTCCGGCCATGATCCAGTCTTCGACACTTTCGTAGCATACCGCCGCGTTTCTTAATGACCGCGAGGCGAACTCGGAGCCCGGATAGTGTTCGGTTAAATTCAAATAATTGGCCGCTGCCAGACGCCACTCCCCGTTCATCTCGCGAATACCGGCTGCTTTATACAGAGCCTCGTCTGCCGATTCGGAGGATGGATTCAACGTCGCCAGCCGCTCCAGCGCTAAAGCCGCGGAAGTCAGATTGCCCGCCTTTTGATATTGTGTGGCGGCCTCGAACAGCGCCCGCTCCCGAAAAGCATCGTCATCGGTTTTATCGGCAATCGAACGCAGCATGGATGCCGCATCGGCCGATTTTTCATCGTCGCTCATTTTTTCGGCAATTTTAAACTGCGCCGAAATGGCCAGCTTTTTCGCTTTTTCAATGTATCGCACCGAGTCCGGGAAATTTTCGACAATATTACGAAGCCATACCTCGGCCTGGGCGTAAAAACCGCCGTCGAAGTAGCTTTGGCCGGCATTCATCGCTGCCAGCAGGTGATACGGTTTGTTCGGACCGATTTCGACGACTTTGGTATATGCTTTTATCGCCGCCCGATAGACTTTTAGCTCGTGTAATGTTTCACCGTATTTGAGCAGCACCTGATCCAGCCATTTGCTGTCAGGAAAAATGAGCACGAAATCATTACATGACCGTAAAAGATCTATTTCACTTTGGCGGGCTACGGTGACGGTTAAAATCTCGCCGGTGCCGAGAAATTCATCGATATAGATGGTGACGCTGTCCATTGGAACGTCCGTTCCCAACAAGTGATAATAGCACAAAATCCTGTTATAGGCGGCGTCTTCGCTGAACGGGTTGCGGTCGTATTTGGTCACGACATCATAATAAGCTTCCGCGGCGTTGGCGAAATCGGAGGCATTATAATAACATTCGGCGAGGTAGAAATTGATTTTCGCGGCTTGATCGGAGAATCTGAACTTGTCCAGAAACTCGTTGTATTTATCGATGGCGAGCTGGTAATCTCTGGCCCGGCTTGTTTTCTGCGCTTCGGCCTGATAGTAGGTGCCCAGGTAGATCAGTGTCTCCTGAACCAGGGAGATGCACTTTTTATAATTCTCCTCATCATCGATGAAATGTCTCAACCAATCACTGCCCGGGCCGAATTTTTTGACGATAGCCTCCCTGGCTCTATTCGCATCCTGCACGCGGTCATCCAGCTCATAATTTTCAATGATGAGCCTGTAAATTTCCGGGGCATTTTGGTAATACGGATAGACTTCCAAAACCGCTTCGTAGGTGCCGATGGCTTCGGCATAGTAATTTCTTTTTTGGTACAATTTCGCCATCTGCTCAAAAATAGGCAGGGAGTATGGTTTTTCCTTTCGCGTTTTTAAAAATTCCTTCGCCTCATCAGGGCCGCCGTACTCTGTGAAACAACTGGAAATATATTGTATGGCCTCTTGCCCCAGATCCGTTTTTGATTTTTCTATGGTCACCGAATTGGCATTTTCGACGAGATTCAGATCTTCCAGGAGATAGATGAACGTGCCGATTGAGTTTTTATAATCTTTCGTGTTGTAATAAGCCCATCCCAGCTTGTAAAGCGCTAAATCAAAATAGGGATTGTTCCATTTGCCAAGAAGGTGGCTGTATTCATTTATCGCATTGTCAAAGTCTCTCCTGTCAAAGAAAAATTCTCCCAGCCTGAAATGCGATTCAAGAATTATATCGGATTGCGGATGCTTGAGAATAATCTCTTCAAAATAGACTTGCGCCTTGCTTCGGTTTCCTTCCTGCAGATAAGCCATGGCCAGTTTGTAAAGCACTTTGTCGCGAAAGTCGAGGCTTGGGAAATCGGCCAATAGCTTGAGTAGATAGTTGATGGTTACGCTATTGTTAATTCTCGGGGCGATGGGTTCCTGGGCCAGCTCCCCCAGGTCAAATTTACTCAGGGCTTTCTCATAGTCAGCCATTTCCCGATTGAAATTGAGGTTTGCTTTTTGCTCGTAAAGCTCGGCCAACTGAAACATGATGGTCGCTGCAAATTCTCCCTGGGGATATTTGCCGAGCAAGCCCTCATGTTGTTTAATGATCGCATCGAGTTTGTCCAGGTCGCCGCCGACATCCTGAATAATCGCCGTGACCAGTTTGCTTTCCTGGGAATGGACGAGATGGCCTCCGGCCAGACAAAATACGATGATTGCCAAAAGGGAAATGGAGCAATAACGGGTTTTATTGTCTGCGGGTGAAATTGTCAAATGTGTTCTTATCATCAGAGCCAAAAATATTATTGCATTCTTTTTAAAAACAGCGCGCGCGATTTGCCATATTCGGCATAAGCGCGCCAGTCTCTTCTGTTTTCCCTAAGCGCCATCAGGCGCTTCAGGCTTTCGATTTGCGATAACATTTCATTAAAGTCGCTTTTCTCGGTCTCGATGCGTCTCAGCAAGCCCTCCTTGGCTTCGGAGATACGCGACTTTTCCGTTTTAATATAAACGGGCAGAGTTTCTTCTTCGCTTAACGGCAGGGTGTCGAGCAGCCTGGTTTCCAGGACGAGAAGGTCCATTTTTATTTTTTCAATCTTTAAGCCTTCCGTTGCCAGGTTCTCGTTCACCTCTTTGACGATGGCCGGCACGACATCTCTTTCGGGAAATACCTCGATGAGATGTTCATAAACCGTCAGCGCTTCATCGAATTTGTCCAGCTTCAAGTAGCACCTGCCGAGAAGGAAAAAAGCTTCTTCGTTACTCTCAAGCTCCGGGTAGCGACTGATCAGCCTTGTCAGGGGTCTTATGGCGTCCTGAAATAATCCCAACTGTGCTGCCGCCCAGCCTTCGGCCAGCAAGGCGTTCGCATGGTTCTGATGGTTTGCCGAAACGGATCGGAAATTTTTCAGCGCCTTGTCAAAGTAGCCGAGCTCATAATAGATGTAGCCAAGCGTGAGATGGGAATCATCGATTATGGCGCGCCGCTCATCGTTTGTTACCGGCCGCCTGGTAATATTTGATAAAGTCTCAATAGTCTGTCTTACTCGTTTTAACCTCAGCAAAGCCAGCGCCGCACTGTATTGTCCGGCATCGTAATATTCGCTTTTCGGGTCGATGAGCGAAAGGATTTGCAGGGCCTGGTTGTAGTCCTTTATTTTGTAAAAACTCATCCCGGCGTAATAACGTGAAGCGTCCATTATGGACTCTTCCGCTACGGCTCGATAGATGGCGTTGTAGAACTCGATACAGCGCGGGTGATCTCCTCGAACATATTCGATCCTCTGCAAACCGAGCAGAGCCCTGGGCAACAACGGACTTCGGATATATTTTTTGACCAAATGTTTGTATAGCTTTGCGGCACCGTCATACAGCCCGATCTCAAAAAGACATTCGCCTAGTGTAAAAACCACCCGGTCGGATCCGGAATAATTGGGATAAAAATCCAATTGGATGATCAGGTCGCGGGCGCATTCCCAATAGTTGCCGCTATCGAATTCGCCCATGGCCTCGACCAGCAGGCGATCGGAAGCCCTTTCCAGGTCATCCTCTACCTGCTTGCCCATTCGCTTCATTTTTCCGTTTTCAATCGCCTCGCCTGGTTGGCTTGCGGAAACTAGAGTCGCCACAAAGAATAGAACGAAAAGATGAAAAAGATTTACGGATTTCGTTTTCAAATTCATCGTGACTAATAAGCGTCCTTATCCCGTTTTTCTTTATCCAGCTTTTTTTTGATGTCTTCCAAATCTTTTATAACCTGCTCCCGCTTTTGCCGGATCGACTCTAATTTTTCCTGTTCTTCTTTTTGATATTTCCTTGCCAATTTTTCTTCGGGAGTCAGGTATTTAAACATCTGGGTACGATAGGTCATACCGACAACGACTTTCCAATCGGCATAGTCTTTTATAAAAGGGTTGCCGGAAGGCCCATTGTCTTTTTCAGAGTATCCGCCCAGCTCAATATCGCCGGCAATGTCGAAGACGAGATTCCATGGACCCAGGAAGCGGATACCTTGCGTGAAACGCACGAAATTATAGCTCAGGCTGACGTCCGAGTTATTGTAGAATGTTTCGCTGTAAAATTCGGAATAGATAATTGAGGACCTGACCGGGAATTTAAGTCCCAGTCCGCCGACGAGCTGATCCTTTTTATCCTGAAAAAAGCGATCTTTTACATCGAGATCGCGATAGCCAAAATTCAAAGAAAATTTAAGTGGAATTGCCGAGCTGTTATTTTTCAGATCAAAATTGAGCAGGCCAAGTACTCCCCATCCTATCTTGTCTGAGGTAAATGGCTCAAAGTCTACATTATGTCTGGGCGCTGTCGGCAACGTGGCAAAGCCTGCCAGGCCGAATTTTGTGAATCGTTCTTTACTTTGAAAACTATACTTCACGCCGATTTTGGTATCGCCAAAAGGCCCCCAAATATGTTCCTGGTCATCCTGGTAAGGAACGGTATTCAAGTATATTTCCATTTTTCGAGACAAGCCGAGTGTAAACGACAAGTTGAGCGTGTGGTCCTCTGAGAATTTTCCTTCGTGATCGCTGCCGTAGCCGGAATAAAACGGATTGATATACAGGATACCGGGATAAATGGACTCTGCATCGAGAATCCTGTATAATCCTTTACCGCCGCTGACGGCCACTTGGCCGA
>METF01000306.1:2810-4175 GCA_001771235.1 Candidatus Zhuqueibacterota bacterium RBG_16_48_16 | reverse complement strand
GAGACGATCAGTACAAGCCCGAGGAGTGTGAGGAGCGCTTTATGCTTTTTCAAAATCCTGTTCCTTTTTGAGAATACACGGTATTTGCGATCATGAAAAATTGTGAGGATCCACCCAACCCGTCATCAACACCGGTTGAAGAGTCGTCAAGGAAAGCAAAAAGGTGGCAGATTCCTATCTCCAAGTTTGAAAAATTCAAGTGGCAATTTAATCCATTCGGGCTAATTTTGCAACACCTTTTTGCCCTTTAAACTGTAGTGTCATCATTCCTAAAATGCAGAAATATAATCAACCTCCGATTGATCTCGAACCGTATCCTTCGCCGTGCTTATTGTAGGCGTCGGACAAGCGATCCTGTCTGCTGCAGCAAACCGTCTTTACACAGTTAGAGATGCTATACCATGCCCTTCTTCTTGCGGATAAACCATTCCGCGGACAAAAGCAGAATGATTATGATCAGGATATGGGAATTATTCCACACTGCAAATTGCCGGATCAAGTTTTTTTGAATAGGTTGAGGTTGCAATTTTTTTGCCAGTATTTCCAGCGAGTCCGGCGGGATATAAGATCCGCCGCTTGCTTCTGCCAGGCTTTTCAGGAACGTTTGCTGTAATTCCGTATTCGAGAGTTCCATAGAGTACTCCCCGATGGTGAAAAGGAGTGTGTCCGAGCCGACGATTGAATTGTCAATAAACGCCTGGGCCGTTAAGATATGGTCGCCCGTCGACTCCGGGTGATAAAGTGCGGAGTATTTGCCATTGTCCACTTTTTGCCCCAACACATCATGCACGCTTTTTCCATCCCGAATCGTTAACGCCACTGTTGCGTCGCTCGCAGGACGATAATCCTGGTCAAAGACGTCGACATAAAATGGCACCTCTTCGCCCAGGTGAAACGTCTGCTTGTCCAGGTGCAGCCTCACCCTTTTGATGTTTGAGCTGGCTTCTACCCATCTCGCCACATTGTTTAAAAGCTGGCCGTAGACATTATTGTTTTCGCCAAAGCGCGTCATCATCAGATCCCAACGCCACATCTCTTTGGCAAACAACGCAGCCGATTTGATGTTACTGTATGAGCGCACGGCGATTAGGGGCTTAGCCGAACTCTGTGAAGGACTTGCTGATTCGGCTGAGGAGGAGGCTGCCGCCAGGACCTCCGAGTTGGGCCAGAAAGAAGCGCGGCTGGTTGTCGAAACGATGGGGGGTAATTTAGCCCACACGTTTTGTGCCACTTGCTCGCTTCCGTTTATCTGCATAATGGTATGAATTTTCCCTGGGGCGGAGAGAACGGCGTAACTGTCTTCTTCTTTGAATGCCATTCCACGGGTTTGCATGGGCAGATATTGATCAAACTCAGCCAGTTTGT
>METF01000306.1:0-2784 GCA_001771235.1 Candidatus Zhuqueibacterota bacterium RBG_16_48_16 | reverse complement strand
AGGATAACCGGTCGAGAGGCGTTTTCGATCCGTTCACGAATGAGCTGCAAAAGCTCCCTGTGGGAATTTCTTGTCGGGAAATAAAAGAAAATAAATATATCGGTTTCTTCCATGATGGTGGCGATGTCTCGGTCAGGCTGCCTGGGGAACAGGGTTCCGTCTTTGGTCTCGTAAAGCACCGTCACCTCATATCGTTCGCCGGCTGACAAATGGCGCCGCAGGAACGAGAGATCCGGGGACACTTTTCCGGCTATTATCGAAATATTTAATTTCGCTTTCAAGACGTCGATGTAGAGAATCTTTTTGTTGTTCTCCAGGGTCAGCTCATCGTCTTTGCCCACCAGCCTAACAGAGAGTCGATGCGATCCCGGCCTTTCGGGCTTATACATCATCGAGACTTGTTTTTCGGACGGAGTTGCCGGCATGTTGACGAATTCCGTGGCCAATATCTCATGTTGTTCTTCCAGTTGAAGCTGTACCCTGCTTTCCCCATAGCCGGCGTTTCGCGCGGTAACGGTAATTGGCGTCGGTTCATTGACAAAGGCAAGAGGATTCGCGGTGAGGTCAGCAAGAATTAAGTCCGCGGCGCGCTGCTCCGAACCGATCCCAACAGGGAAGATCGGTAACCTGCTTTCTCCTGCGAATCGTATCGGATTGCCGCCGACGTTGTAATTGCCGTCCGTAATAAGCACAATCCCGGCAAGGGGAGCATCGGTAATGTCACCTGTAATCGTTTCCAGGGCATTCGAGATGTCGGTGGCATCGCCATGGAATTGTAAGGATGTCGAGTCGCCCAGGCTGATTCTTTGTGTTTTCATATCAAAAGCATAATAGACCAGATCGAATTTTTCTCCCAGCGAATGCATGTTCTGGCTGGTTAAGACGCGGTCGATCTGTTCTTTGCGGGAGCCTTCTTTGTCCTCTATGTTGAGGCTGGCCGAATTATCCAGGGCAATCGCAAGAACCGGTTTTTGTGTGCGTGAATATTTTAATTCAATGATCGCTTCATAGATCATAAAAATGATGAGCAAAATGGCGAAATAGCGGAGCAACACCAACAGAAATTTAAGGGGGGCCGAAATGATCGGATTGGTTCTTTTATAGATGAACAGGGAAAATCCCAACATCAATAAGGCAAAAATAATGATGGCGAGTGTGTGGCCTGAAAAATAGAATCGAAGACTCGGCATGGTTTGCAGGATCATGGATTTTAGTCACGTTTTTAATGCAAGATTGGGAAAAACGTCCAGGGTATAATCGGAGTGTTCGCCTTTGGCCAGGCGCATGAGGCCGGCCCGGGCGATCATGCCGGCGTTGTCCGTGCACAGCTCCGGCGATGGGACCGCAAAGGCAATGGCCTGGTTTTTACACGTCTTTTCAAACGTTTCCCTCAGATGATTGTTCCGCGCCACACCTCCGGCCAAAATGAGACGTTTACAATCATATTTGGTTGCCGCCAGAATCGCTTTGGCGGCGAGGACATCGCTCACTGATTTTTGAAAGGATGCGGAAATATCATTCACCTGGGTTATGAGCTGATCCTTTGAAAGCGACTGAACGTAATAGAGCACGGATGTTTTCAAGCCGCTGAAGCTGAAATTCAGGTTATCCGGCTCCAGCAGGGCGCGCGGAAAATGAACGGCCAGCTCGTTTCCCAATCGTGCAGCTTTTTCAACGGCCGGGCCGCCGGGGTAACCCAGTCCCAATATTTTCGCCACTTTGTCGAATGCCTCGCCGGCAGCATCATCGATGGTCGAGCCGATGACCTCATAGACCAGGGGTTTTGCGACGTAGACCAGCAAGGTGTGCCCGCCGGAGGCAACCAGACAGATATACGGATATTCCTGCTTCGGCTCGTTTGCGGCTGTTGCCAGGATGTGGCCTTCAAGGTGATTGATGCCGATAAACGGTATCTTTAAACGGAGCGCCAATCCTTTTGCAAAGCACAATCCTACCAGGAGAGAGCCGGCCAGGCCGGGGCCGTAAGTTACGGCTATTCCGTTAATGTTGTTTAGAGCACAATCCGCTTCTCTTAGAGCCAGCTCGACAATGTGCTGAAGCTGTTTGACATGAGCCCTGGAGGCGAATTCCGGAACCACGCCACCGTATTTTATATGCACCTGTTGGGTGGCGATAATATTTGATCGGATTCTGTTTTCATCAACAACCGCCGCACTTGTCTCATCACAAGATGTTTCGATTCCTAATACCAGCATAGTCGGCACATCGATTTTATCGGACTATTATCTTTTTTCGAGAACAACTTTAAAACGCTGAGGTGATATGTCGGTAAACTTGACATGGGGGATGGGTTCGATGTAGGCGGGAATATCCCCTCGCTCCGAGTTGTGATATTTTTGATAATCAATATAAACTTTGATATCCGATTCCGTTATGTGGCTGACAATATCGACTCCGCCAACAGCCGTCAACGAAAGCTGCGATGGAATGACGATCGCCGTCATATTAAACGGTGGATTGATAACCGATACGGGAATACGACCTAATTTTTTTTCCATCAGTTTTTGGACATCGGCAAAGACATTCACCCTTTTGGCCGACATATCGACGGCTTCTTGCGGCATTATCAGGTCGACCTGCTCTTTTAACGAATATTTTATTTTTTCCCATTTTACCGCATCCGTAAGGATGGACGACACCGAATCGATTTTCGATTTCGGCAGCCTGATGTCGCATTTTTGCGGTTCCAAAAGGATATCACCCACAACGGTGTAACCCTTCAATGTGACCACTTCCGTTTTATTGATAATGGGAACTGTTTTG
>METF01000305.1 GCA_001771235.1 Candidatus Zhuqueibacterota bacterium RBG_16_48_16 | reverse complement strand
ACAGGATCAAAAATGTGGCACGCATCATCGACGACGCGGCCCACGAATGCACTCAATCGGTCGTCGTCGTTTCCGCCATGGCGGGTGTTACGGACATGCTGCTCGAGGCCGCGCATGAAGCAACCGCCAACAGCGATAAGGCGCAATCGATCCTGGAACTCATAAGCCAAAAATATGAGTCCGGGTTTCATGAGGTCATGCTTGACCTGAATACAAAGAAACAAGTCGAGGAGATCACCACCGAATTAAAAGACATTGTTAAAGGCATCTCTTTTGTCCGCGAATGTTCGCCGCGAACCCTGGATTTTGTCCTGAGCTTTGGTGAAAGACTGTGCGCCTTTTTGATGAGCCGGCTTTTACAAAAGAAAGGAATTGCCGCGGAATTTATCGACGCCAGGAATGTCATCGTGACCGATGACAACCATGGCCGGGCGGGTGTTGATACGCACGAGACGAATATTCGCTTAAAGAAAGCAATAAAAGACGATAAGGTCTATGTCGTCACCGGTTTTATCGGTGCGACATCCGGCGGCGTGACCACAACACTGGGGCGCGGCGGCTCGGATTATACGGCATCTCTCATCGGCGCGGCCCTAAAAGCAGACCGGATCGAGATCTGGACCGATGTAGACGGATTCATGAGCGCAGACCCGCGTCTGATCAAGGAAGCCTTTGTCCTGCCTCGCGTCAGTTACGAGGAGGCGATGGAGATGTCCTATTTTGGCGCAAAGGTCATCCATCCGCAAACCATACATCCGGCGGTAGTGCAAGATATCCCGGTGCTGATCAAAAACAGTTTTCACCCGGAAAGGCCGGGAACGACCATCACAAAAAGCAGCGACGATTCCGATTTTCCGGTCAAGGGCATTGCCTCGTTCGGCGGCATATCGCTGCTCAATCTGCAGGGCAGCGGCATGGTCGGCGTTCCGGGAGTGGCCAGTCGCTTGTTCGGAACGCTGGCAAGGAATAAGATAAACGTCATCATGATTTCGCAGGCATCTTCGGAGCACAGCATCTGTTTTGCGATTCGAACTCTGGATGCGGATTTGGCCAGAAAAGCGTTGACCGAGGAATTTGACAGTGAGATCATCTCGGGCAAGATTGACAAAATTATCAGAACCGACAACCTGACCATTGTTGCCGCGGTTGGCGATAATATGAAAGGCACACCGGGCATTGCCGGCAAGCTGTTTGATTCCCTGGGAAAAAATTCCATCAATATCATCGCCATTGCCCAGGGATCTTCGGAGAGGAACGTCTCTCTCATCGTCAACAGCCAAAATGCCGAAAAGGCGGTGAACGTCATTCATTCCGCTTTTTATCTGTCGAAAACCGTGGCGAATCTGTTCGTCATCGGTGTGGGATCGATCGGCTCGGTGCTGTTGAAGCAAATTCAGGAGGAGAAGGATGAGCTGCTTCAGCGTAAGGGTTTACAGCTCAATATTTGCGGAGTGGCGAATGTCGATAAAATGGTCATCGATGAACACGGTATCGATCTGTCAAAATGGAAGGAGCTTCTTCAGGCCTCTGAGAACAAGACCAGTATAGATGAAATTTTAAAAAAGCTGAAAAGCTTTCGCCTGGTCAATACGATCATTATCGACTGCACGGCGGCTGACGAAATATCTCGCCGGTATGCGGAATTCCTGCGGGCTGGCCTTCACATCGTGACGCCGAACAAAAAGGCCAACACCATGGAACAGAGCTGTTACGACGAGCTGAAAAAGCTGACCAAAGATCATCGGCTGCATTATCGTTACGAAGCTACGGTCGGCGCCGGTCTGCCGGTCATCAGTACGCTTCAGAACCTGATTTACAGCGGCGACGATATTATTAAAATCGAGGGGATATTGTCCGGCACGCTGAGCTATATTTTTAACAACCTGGCAACCGGCAAGCCATTCAGCAGGATCGTCAAGGATGCTCATGATAACGGCTTCACCGAGCCGGATCCACGTGACGACCTGTCGGGCCTGGACGTTGCGCGCAAAATATTGATCCTGGCAAGAGAGAGCGGCCACAAGCTGGAGCTGGACGATGTTCAACTGACGCCGGTTTTGCCGGAGCATTATATGGAAGGCGACCTCGAGACGTTTTGGAAAAAGCTGCCTGCGGAGGATGCAAAATTTAAACAAATGCACGAGCATGCCACAGCCAGCGGCAACCGGCTTCGTTATGTAGCCGCTTTCAATGAAGGCGTCTGCAAAGTGGGCATCATGGAAATTCCGAGCGATCATTTGCTTTCCAAAGCAAGCGCCACGGATAACATCGTGCAGATTACCACAAAACGCTATTTCGAGTCGCCGCTGACCGTGCATGGACCGGGAGCAGGCAGAGAAGTGACCGCCGGGGGCATTTTTGCGGACATCATCAGCCTGGCGTTACATCTGGCCTAGCCTGAACATTCTTGAGGCGCCAAAGCGAAAGTGAAACGTCAAACGTGAAAAGTGAAACGGCAAAGACCGTTTTCAATGTTTTTCGTTTCATGTTTGACTTTTCACGTTTCACAAAAATTATTCGAGTGCCGTACAAAAATTTTGTTAAAAAAGTTTCCCTGGATGATAGAATAAATTATCGCCACGATGAAATTCTATAGCACGAGAAAAAAATCACCTGTCGTCAATTTTGAGGAGGCGTTGTTTACCGGCCAGGCAGTCGATGGCGGATTGTTTATGCCGGAATCGTTTCCACAATTGTATGGCGGGAAATCAACATCGACCAAAGATAAAAGTTACAACCAATTTATCTTCGACGTCGCACGGCCCTGGTTCAGCGAAGAGATTCCCGATGAGCCGCTTTATGAGATCATTCAACAGGCCTATACGTTTTCCCCGATCCTGAAGACCCTCGACCGGCAGACGTTATGCCTGGAGCTTTTTCACGGCCCGACCCTCTCTTTTAAAGATTTTGGCGCCCGTTTTATGGCACGAGCGATGTGCTATTTTCATGAAAAAAGACAGCGCGAAATCACCATTCTCGTTGCCACTTCGGGAGACACCGGCAGCGCCGTGGCCCGCGCCTATCACCGGATTGAAGGCATTCGGGTCGTGCTCCTCTATCCTTCCGGCAAAGTGAGCGGCCTCCAGGAAAAACAGTTGACGACCATCGGCGACAACGTACTGGCGCTCGAAGTGGAAGGAACATTCGACGATTGCCAGGCTTTGGTAAAAAAAGCTTTTGCGGATCGGAATTTAAAAAAGCGATTCAACCTCACCTCTGCAAACTCGATAAACATCGGCAGATTGTTGCCGCAATCATTCTATTACGGCTGGGCGGTATCGACGCTTCTCGATGCTGGTTATCCTAAAGTCAACGTCTGCGTTCCGAGCGGCAATTTCGGCAACCTCTGCGGCGGGCTGTTCGCGCAGCAGTCGGGATTGCCCGTGAATAAGTTCGTTGCGGCGGTCAATGCCAACCGCGTCGTCCCGGATTATCTCGAGACCGGGGCATACCGGCCCAGGCCATCCATCGAAACCCTTTCCAACGCCATGGACGTAGGCAATCCGAGCAACTGGGAGCGAATAATCCGGATTTTTGATCACGATCCGCAGCTTTTAAAAAAACATCTCTGGTCAACGTCGGTGAGCGATGAAGAGACACGAGCGATGATAAAGTCTGTCCATTCTTCGTTTTCTTATATTATCGATCCGCATACGTCTGTGGGATTTGCCGCGGTTGACCGTTTTCGCCAGGAGTGTTCGCCTGCGAGTGACGAATCATTTCTCATTCTATCGACCGCTCATGCCGGGAAATTTCATGATATTGTCTCCGGGGCAATAGAAAAAGATTTTCCCCTGCCGGAAGAATTGCAAAAGGCTTTGGAATTGCCCAAGAACGCCACAAAAATACCAGCCGATTTTGGCGCCCTGACCGATTTATTGTCATTTTGAGCAAATCACAAGAGGAGGAAGATGCAAACAGCGCACAGGAGAACCTCATGGAAGTAGCCTGCCTGGATTTGGAAGGAGTATTGGTACCGGAGATCTGGATCAATTTTGCCCATGCGACCGGCATTGACAAGCTCAAAGCAACGACCAGGGACGTGGCCGATTACGATGTTTTAATGCGGCAGCGGCTGGAAATTTTAAAAACGCACAAATTGGGTTTAGCGGATATTCAGGCTGTCATCGATAACATGGGTCCTTTGGAAGGAGCGAAGGATTTTTTGTCCTGGCTGCGGCAGCGGTTTCAGGTCATTATCGTGTCCGACACCTTCTACCAATTCGCCGCACCTTTGATGAGGCAGCTCGGTTATCCGACGCTCTTTTGTAACAAGCTCGTAGTGGATGAAAATGACAGTATATGCGATTATAAGCTCCGACAAAAGGATCAAAAGCGGCAGGCGGTGATCGCCCTTCATCAGCTCAAATACAAAGTCATTGCCGCGGGAGACTCTTTTAACGACACATCCATGCTCGGTGAAGCGGATGCAGGCATATTATTCCGCCCGCCTGAAAGTGTTAGCCGGCAATTTCCCCAATTTCCTGTGGCTAATAATTACGAAGAATTGAAGGCCGAATTTATCAAGGCGAGCAGTAGACTATGATATCAACGGATGCGGGTTTTTTGCAGGAGTTTTCTCAGGAATGTATGGAAATAGTGTTAGTTTATTTAGTGTGTTTCGTGGGCTGAATAGCTACTATAGAAGAGTCATGCCTTATTAAATGATTGCTTTGTTGATTTTAATTCCCTATTTTTGCCAAAAATAAATTGGCGGGTGGCCCGTGTTTGGGGCAGGGTGTTCCATAATAGAATATCCGACAAACCTGATAATTTTTTTCCAAACATCAACACGATTGCCAGGGGAGTTGCATGCTGTCAACAGTCTTGAGCGCCGCAGTTCTTGGGATCGATGCCTACATCGTAAAAGTCGAATCTCACTTAGAGGGTGATATGCCCTACTTTGCCACCGTTGGCCTGCCGGAAGGCGCCGTGCGGGAATCGAAAGAACGGGTCAAGGCGGCCATAAAGAATTCCGGATTTCGCTTTCCCATCAAAAGGATCACCGTCAATCTTGCGCCCGCGGATATTCGAAAAGAGGGCGCTGCCTTCGATCTGCCGATTGCCGTCGGTATACTGGCGGCTTTGGGCCATGTGAACGATACGAAGCTTGGACAATACATTATTTTAGGCGAGCTAAGCCTGGACGGAAGTCTGAGACCGATCCACGGGGCCTTGCCGATTGCTGTGGAGGTGGCTAAGGAAAAGATCAGGGGCATTATTCTCCCTAAAGAAAATGCCGACGAGGCGGCCATGGCCGTGGAGCTCGAGGTGATCCCGGTCGCATCCCTGTTGGATACGGTCAATTTTTTCAACACCGACGAGTCGAGGCTCTCGCACTCGGTCGATCTGAAAAAGATTTTTTCGGATAGAAGAAATTACCACCTTGATTTTCGTGACGTCAAAGGACAGGAGCACGTAAAAAGAGCGCTTGAGGTTGCCGCGGCCGGAGGCCATAACATCGTCATGATCGGGCCGCCGGGTTCCGGCAAAACCATGTTGGCCAAACGCATCCCGACGATATTGCCCGATCTCAGTCTGCGGGAATCGCTGGAAACGACAAAGATTTATTCGGTGGCCGGGCATTTACCGTCCGGCGATGCGCTCATTGCCACGCGCCAGTTTCGCTCACCGCACCACACCATCAGCGATGCCGGGCTGATTGGCGGGGGAACCATTCCTAAACCCGGCGAAGTGAGTTTTGCCCACAACGGCGTGCTGTTTTTAGACGAGCTGCCGGAATTCAAGAAAAATGTC
Source organism: Candidatus Zhuqueibacterota bacterium RBG_16_48_16 (assembly GCA_001771235.1). GTDB lineage: Bacteria > Zhuqueibacterota > Zhuqueibacteria > Residuimicrobiales > Sediminimicrobiaceae > Sediminimicrobium. The sequence continues at coordinate 16,120 of METF01000305.1, read as the reverse complement.
CTGGAAGTATTGCGCCAACCGCTTGAAGACGGCAAAGTCACAATTTCGCGCGCCATGCTGTCACTGACTTATCCGGCGGAATTTATGCTGGCCGCCGCCATGAATCCCTGTCCCTGCGGATATTTTAGCGATCCGACCCACGAATGCTCGTGTGGCGCTATGAACATTCAGCGATATTTGGCAAGAATTTCCGGCCCACTGCTGGATCGCATTGACATCCACATTGACGTGCCTGCCGTCAAGTACAAGGAGCTCAGCAGCGAAGCGACCGGCGAATCGTCGCAGGAAATTCGCATGCGCGTGGAAAAGGCCAGGAAAAGCCAATTGGAGCGATTTAAGGATCATCCCCGGTTATTTTGCAACGCACGTATGGAATCCGCCGAAATCCGTAAATACTGCCAGGTGGACGCGCAGGGGGCAGAGCTGCTCAAGATGGCGATCACCAATTTGGGCTTGTCGGCCCGGGCTTATGACCGCATCTTAAAAGTCTCACGAACCATAGCGGATTTATCTTTATCGGAGAGGATCACCCCTGAGCATGTCAGTGAAGCCATTCAGTACCGTTCGTTGGACAGGACTGGGCTTTACTAAGACGGCGCGGACAAGATGTGCGCTTTATCCATTCAGCCCACTAAACACACGAAATAAACGAAAGAACTCTCCATGCCGTAATTGCTTTTGGTATTATTCTCATTCATTTTGTTTGTTTCGTGTGTTTCGTGGGATGAACAGTTGCTTTGCTTTGAAATTGCGCGGTAGAGATTTTTGGGGGCCGGGGACACATCCAATAAAAAATCCCTGGAGAAGACACAGGGCTTTTGAGAACCGGGTTAGCCACGGTGGGCACCGCCTGAACATTTTTTACTTCCACTCACTTCCAGGTGGAAGAGGAGGCCTGTAATACACGCCCAGAGCTAAGTTCCCAAATTAAAGGTGTTGGTTCTTCAATTTGCGACTGCGTCTTCAGACAGGGAATTTACTTGGTCAATGTTATAAATAATATCCTAAATGTCAAGTTATTTCTCGCAAATATCTTCCTTCCGACTTTCATAAGCAGGGAGATTGACAGGCTGTCATCCATTCGATCAATTCCTGGCCGAAAGGCATCGATAAAAAGAATTGATTTTCACTTTTCAGTTTAATACATTTGCACACAAATGCCGGAAAACAGCCGACGCATTCCCAAGAGAAAAAAGTATGAATAGATACGCCCATAAAATAGCACTCTTATTTCTTGCCATCGCCCTGTGTCATGCAGATTCCGGTTATAGCGAAACCGGCAAAGTACTCAAGATTGTCATAGACGGCGATATCAATCCTGTTTCTGCCAACTGGATCATCCAAAACGTCGAAACCGCAGAGCGGGAAGGTTATGAATGCCTGCTCATTCAAATGGACACGCCCGGGGGTCTGCTGGAATCCACAAAGTCCATCGTTAAAACGTTGCTCAGCGCCAACGTCCCGGTGGTCATGTATATCGCACCGAGCGGTTCGGGCGCCGTGTCCGCCGGTGTATTCATCACGTTAGCGTGCCACATCGCCGTGATGGCCGAGGGAACGAATATCGGCGCAGCACACCCGGTTGGGATTGGCGGACAGCAGGATACCTCACAAGTCATGGGCGAAAAGGTGACCAATTATGCGGCAACCTGGGCCCGTGGAATTGCGGAAAAAAGAGGCCGCAATGCCGATTGGGCCGAACAGGCCGTCAGACACAGTGTTTCGATCAACGAAAGTGAGGCGTTGAAAAGCAATATCATCGACCTGATTTGCCCTTCCGAGGACAGCTTACTCCAAGCCATTAACGGCAAAACAGTTGAGGTGGAATCGGGCACACGGGAGCTGAATACGGAAAATGCCCAGGTGGTCTTTCGCCAGATGCAATGGCACCACCGAATTCTCTACAAAATATCCAATCCCACCATAGCCTATATCCTGCTCATGTTAGGCATTTATGGCATCTTTTTCGAGCTGTCGAATCCCGGCGCAATTCTGCCGGGTGTTATTGGCGGCATTTTTCTCATATTGGCGTTTTTCGCGCTGCAGACGCTGCCAGTAAGCTCTGCGGGTATTTTGTTGATCCTGTTCGCCATTTTGCTATTTGTTCTGGAGGTTAAAGTGACCAGCTATGGCATTCTGACTATTGGCGGTATCATTTCCATGTTTTTAGGCTCATTGATGCTGTATGACAAAGCTCCCGGCTTTAATGTCAGTGTGGACTGGAAAGTGGCATTGGCCGTTGCGCTGGTCACGGGCCTCTTTTTCGTCTTTGCCCTGGGGATGGCCTTAAAAACAAGAATGACCAAGCCGACAACAGGGAGAGAAGGCCTGATCGGCGAGAAGGGAATTGCCATAAGCGACATTAACCCGGAAGGTGAAATCAAATTGCATGGCGAAATTTGGAAGGGTTTCAGCTCCGAGAAAATCAAGAAAGGTCAAAAAATCAAAGTCGTCTCAGTTGAAGGTCTTGAGCTTGAAGTAACAAAACTTGATTGATAAATGGAGTCTGAACGATAACTATTCAACTTGAAAATTTGCTGTCATTGCGAGGCGCTTTTTGCTGAAGCCACGCTTGGTAAGTAAGTGGATTGCTTCGTCGTTCGTTCCTCACTCCTCGCAATGACACCGCTGAGGAGTTTTCGTTCAAGCACGAAATACCAAACGTTCATCTTTAGCCTGATAGGAGGCCTGTCATGATCCAACCTCTTGGTGTTGTTGTTGTACTGTTAGTGCTGCTTTTGATCAGTGCGATCAAAATCATGCGAGAATATGAAAGGGGTGTCATTTTTCGCTTGGGGAGATTAGTGGGTTTCAAAGGACCGGGCATCTTTCTGATCATCCCCATTATCGATCGCGTAGTGAAGGTGAGTCTGCGAACCATCGTAATGGATGTTCCGCCTCAGGATGTGATTACCAAGGATAATGTTTCCATCAAAGTAAACGCCGTTTTATACTTTCGTGTCCTTGATCCCGGCAAAGCCATTGTTGAGGTCGAAGACTTTCTTTATGCCACTTCTCAATTATCACAAACGACTTTGCGGAGCATTTTGGGGCAGGCGGAGCTGGATGAATTATTAGCGGCCCGCGACAAGATAAACAGGGAGCTTCAAACCATCATCGATGCCCATACCGATCCGTGGGGAATCAAGGTAAGCCTTGTCGAAGTGAAACACATTGATCTGCCGGTGGAAATGCAAAGGGCTATGGCCAGGCAAGCTGAAGCCGAGCGCGAGCGAAGAGCAAAAGTCATTCATGCCAACGGTGAATTCCAGGCATCACAAGTACTGGCAAATGCGGCTGAAATTATGAGCAAACATCCGCTGTCGCTGCAGCTTCGATATCTGCAAACATTGAACGAGATTGCGGCGGAAAATAATTCGACGGTGATATTCCCAATTCCTATTGATCTGTTAAAACCTTTTCTGGATGTGATTTCAAAGGAAAAATAACTCGTTAAATGCTTAAATAGTTTCTGGACGAAAACTCCTTGATTTGAAATTTTGCTATCATTGCGAGGTGCTTTTTGCCGAAGCAATCTCCTGGAAAGTAAGGGGATTGCGTCGTCGTTCGTTACTCACTCCGCGCAATGACATCGCATAAAAAGAGTTGTCGTTCATGTACTAAATAGAACTGAACGAGTTCAGTAAATGTAAAAGGCGAGGGACGGCTGATACCTCGCCTTTTGTGTGCCAAAGACAGAAGAATGGCAGTATATGGATCTTGACAGATACAGAAAAGAATTTACCATAACGCAGACGCATGTGTTTTTGAATCACGCTGCCAACGCACCGGAGTCGAATTCCGTTATTGCGAAAATAAATGAATACCTGAACGATGCACGTTACGGCGACGCAAAAGAACACCAGTGGATTCAATACGTCGACCATTTGAGAGGTCTGGTGGCCAGATTCATCGGTGCCAGTGTCGACGAGATAGCATTTACGGCCAATGTTTCTCAAGGTGCGGCTCTGGTGGCAAACGGCCTGCCATGGCAGGAAAACGACAACATCGTCGTACCCGATAACCAGTTCCCGGCGAATATTTATCCCTGGCAAAATTTGATAAAAAAAGGCGTCCAGGTACGAAAGCCGGTTCTATCACGGAATGAAAATTATCTTGCGGAGCTGCAGCGGTGCGTGGACCGGCGAACAAAATTGTTGGCTCTCAGCCTGGTCGAATATGATGATGGTTTCAGATATGATTTGGAGAAAATCAGCGCCTTCTGTTCATCTAAAAACGTCCTGCTGTTCCTGGACGCTGTACAAGCGCTCGGTGCGCTAAAAGTGGATGTGGAGAAAAATAATGTCGACTTTATGGCCACATCGGGACACAAGTGGCTTATGGGGCCTTTGGGCCAGGGATTCTTGTATATAAAACAAAAACACATCGAAGACTTGTACAACATTTTCTCCGGCTGGCTCAGTGTGGTCGAGCCGTGGCAATTTCACAATCACGAACAGGTGGAGTATAAATCGGCAAAACGATTCGAAGGTGGTTCCTATAATTTGGCGGGAATTGCCGGCCTGGGTGCGGCACTGGAAATGATTTTAAACATTGGCATCGAGGAAATCGAAAGCCGGGTCTTGGGCCTGTCGCAATACCTTGTCGATAGATTGATTGAAAAAAACTACATCGTCTGCTCAAATTTAAATAAAGCGAGCAGGTCAGGGATAACAACTTTTGAGCATCCGCGGCTTGAATGTGAACTGGTTTATGAAGCTCTGAAAAAAAGCAGCGTGATCGTTTCAAAAAGAAATGGCAGAATCAGGGTATCGCCTCATTTCTATAATAATGAGGATGACATCGATCGTCTCATTGCCGCATTGCCAATGTGAAAATGCATGATCGAACATTGTATTCAGAGAAAGGTAAAGTACAATGGCAAAAATATGGTGGAAGGGTTGTGTAGTCTTGCTTGCGCTCAACACGCCTCTCGTGGCTCAGAGCTTTCAAATCGATCCGCAAATACTTTATGATTCACAGAACGGCCCGCGGGCGTCGGCAATGGGTGGCGCCTATACCGCCATTGCAAACGATGCCACTGCTCTTTCGTGGAATCCGGCCGGCTTGCCCGAGATCAAAGAGACCAGGTCGTTTATCTCCAGCTCGCTGGTTTTCGGTGATCTTGAAATTACGCCTCCGCAACAAAGTGCAAACAATAAAACCTATCGCGCCAGCCGGGCAGAATCGTTCAGCCTGGACTATATCGGTTTCATCATCCCTCTTCCACTCGAAAAGACCAACGTCGTCAGCTCGGTGGCCGTAAGGAACCTCGCCGATCTAAACGATGAGTATACCATTTCCACAGTCGATAACGGCACAAATTCTTCTGTGGACTCGACGTTTAAATCCAGGGGCGGATTATTTACGCTTTCGGCAGGCCTGGGCGTAGAGGTGATCAAAGACCTTTCCCTGGGAACATCCCTGAACTTTATCTCCGGCAAAAAGGACTTTAGAAGGCAGGCGAGTACGAATGTTAGCAACAATAAAATTGAAAATTGGACGAGCTGGGAAAATAAATATTCCGGGTTTAGTATTGACTTTGGCGTGTTCTGGCGAGCCTCGAATATTTTGTGCCTGGGCAGTAAAATGACGTTTCCGCACAAAATCAACTTTACCGATGTAAGCTACACGGATTCCGATAATAATAAAAGAGAGCTGAATGCCGACATATACCTGAAACGGCCGATCTCTTTTTCCTATGGTCTCGCCTTGCAGCCTGCTCGCAATTTGATTCTTGCCTTTGATTTTAACCAGCGTCCCTGGCGTAAGGTGATTCTCAACATGGGCGATCATGAGAACGACCGGGTGTATGAGAATGCCCATTCATTTCACATCGGCGCGGAATACACGCTTGTGGGCAAAAATTACCTGCTGCCCTGGCGGATTGGCTTTTACACCGAACCGGAACAAATTTTTGATTACGCTGCAGCGGAAGACGATGAAAAAGGCGAGCAGGTGTCGTCACATTTTATCACCGGCGGACTTGGTTTGAATACCAGGAAAGCGCAATTTGGCCTCTCAGTCAATTACCAGGTTCTGCAATACAGAAGTGATTTTGGCGTCCCGCTCAGTCCTTTTGATGTCAAGCACAGTAAATTCAGGATCAACTTTGGTCTTGAAATTATCATTTGAAATATTGAAAACAGTTTTCATGTTTCATTTTTCGCGTTTGACCTTTCACGTGCGCTTTGACGCACGAGGGAATATTATACAAAAGACCAGGACGATCAGCAAAGGATAACCAGGAACTCCATTCATGGCAAAATTGGAAGTGATTAAATACGGGCACCCGACCTTGAGGAAAATTGCCGAGCCGGTGGACGCGGCTGAAATCAACCAGGAGTTTATCGATGACATGATCGAAACGATGGTTGAAGAGGATGGTGTCGGATTGGCTGCCCCACAAATGAATGTGTCAAAGAGAATCATGATAGCCAGCGACCTTGAAAACATCTATGTGATGATAAATCCTGAAATCGAGGCGTATAGTGAGAAATCGGCGACTGATGCAGAAGGCTGCCTGAGCTTACCCGGTTTGCAGGCTATGGTTCAGCGGCCCGAAAAGGTCATTGTCAAGGCGCTGGATCGGGAAGGCAAGCCTTTGAAAATAACGGCAAAAGGGTTGCTCGCCAGGGTTATTCAACACGAGGTGGACCATCTCAACGGCGTGCTTTATGTCGATAAAATGGACGACGATTCTCTGGTTTGGCTAAGAAAAGTCGAAGGGGAAGAGGAAGTTGCTCGCGACACTACAAACGTTGACGAGGTCATCGAGGTCTTTAAGAAGAATTACAATGGACAGCTAGAAAAACTGGCCTTTGATGTTTCTCAAAAAGAATAACGATCTCAATATACATCCCTAGTCCATCCAACAAAAGCAGAGCCAGCAGCAGGATTCTATTCTATTTTTTGCCGAGGAGAAATGGATACCCCTCACCCTGGCCCTCTCCCCACGAGTGGAGAGGGGACTGATTTTTTCGACTTTTTTTGAATCAGCAATAGCGTGGCATGCAGGAATCTCTTTGCGTGTCAGGATTCAGAACCCACTCGTGAATGCGGAGGTTCCAAAGCGCCAATTTTTGACTTGACAATTAGTCCATTTATTGCTAATTTTCGCACCGTTTTGGAGGTCGATCTTCGTGTTAAATTTGAATATCGCTAATGTGGGCGAAGGGCTGAAAAAGAGCGATAGCATAGCCCAACCGGCCGAATTAGATCTGGATAAAACGGAAGAATTTCATTATCCCTTGCACATTGCGTTCAGTGTTGAAAAGATTGGACGCAATATTTTTGTTGATTCGGAAATACGCACAAAAGTTGATTTTCTATGTGACCGGTGTGGCGAGCTTTTTAACCAGCACATGACAGAGTCGGCCAGGCTGATTTATACTTATGATGGCGACATGGCAAACAAAGAAGAAGACGATGTTTACGTCATCAGTGAATCGACAACGATAATCGATGTTTCCGAGCCCATTCGACAAACACTGCTGGTCGCCGTTCCGCAAAAGAAAGTGTGCCGGCGTGAATGCAAGGGACTTTGTGACAGGTGCGGCGCAAACTTGAACGTGGAAAGCTGTAACTGCCATACGGATTCTATGGATCCCCGCTGGGAAGCTTTACGAAATCTAATAAAGTAACAAGGTTTAATTTTTGAGGAAAAAATGCCATTACCAAAACGCAGACATTCGAGATCGAGAAGAGACAAGCGCAGAGCCAATTATAAAACATCCGCCCCGACCGTAGCCGTATGCACCAACTGCGGCCAACCAAAACTGCCTCACAGAGCCTGCCCAAGCTGCGGCTTCTATAAAGGACGTTCAATCTTTTTGCCTCGAGAATCCTGATGCCATATCATCCCACCTTACTGGATGTTCATGGGCGCCAATGCCTTCATTGCGCTGACGAACGAATTCCTTTGTCCTCTATTCCGGAGTAAATGTGATAGAAATAGCATTAGATGCCATGGGGGGCGATAATGCTCCGCATGATGTTGTCCATGGAGGAATAGAAGCAGCCCGGATTTCAAAAGGGCGATATAAAGTCGTGCTGGTGGGAAATGAAGAGGCAATTCATAGAGAGGTTAGCAGGCATTTTCGCACGGACGATTTACCGATGTCAATCGTGCATGCCGACCAGGCAGTTGATATGAACGAGCTGCCCTCGATGGCGTTAAAAAAGAAAAATTCTTCAATTGCCGTAGCCATCGATTTGCACAAGCAAGGCAAAGTGAACGCTGTTGTCAGCGCGGGTAACACAGGCGCCGTTATGGCAACAGCGATCTTCGGCTTAAAGAGAGTGCAGAACATCCGACGCCCGGCGATTGGCTCGATCTTACCTACGGAAAACGGTCGCACGCTGTTGCTCGATGCCGGCGCCAACGTCGACTGTCGACCACAAGATTTGTTAGAGTTTGGCATGATGGGCAGCGTGGTTTTTTCACACCTTTTCGGTGTCGAAAAACCAACCATCGGACTTTTGAGTATCGGGAATGAGAAATCCAAAGGAAACGAAGTTACCCATAAAGCCCACGATCTGTTTTCCGCAAGCCCGCTTAATTTTGCCGGCAACGTCGAAGGCGGCGATATATTAGGGGGCGCTACGGACGTGGTGGTTTGCGACGGATTTGTAGGGAACATCGTTCTCAAGTTTGCTGAAAGCCTGCATGGCTTGTTCAAGTCCAATCTGCGGCGGCTGGTGAGAAAGTATCTCTTCTCGCAAATAGGCGCCGTTCTCATGAAGCCGACCTTTGATGGTATTCGGAAGGTATTCGATTACCAGGAATACGGGGGCGCTCCATTGATCGGCGTGCAGGGGGTTTGTATCATCGCTCATGGCCGCTCGACGCCAAAGGCCATCAAAAATGCCATTCTTGCTGCCCATAAGATGGTTATCGAAAATGTGAATAAAGAGATATCTGAAAAAGTTGGATTGTTGGAGTCACCGGAGCTTGTCTGTGGTTCGCATAATTCCGAAAATTCTGGTGAAGCATAAATGTGGAGTTTGCCTTGGATAAATCACTACACTCGATGATTGTCGGAACCGGGGTCGGGATACCGAACAAAATTCTCACAAATCATGACCTCGAACAAATCGTTGATACGACGGACGAATGGATCCGCACCAGAACAGGAATTGAAACAAGACACATTGTCGAAGATGGCCAGGCGACCTCAGACCTTTGTGTGGAAGCCGCAAAAAACGCTCTCGATGACGCCGGACTCTTGGTGGAGCAGGTGGATGTTATCATCGTCGCCACCATCTCGGGTGACGTCGGGTTTCCTTCTGCCGCCTGCTTTGTGCAAAAGAAGCTTGGGGCGGTGAACGCCTATGCGTTCGACATCGCCGCCGCATGCTCCGGATTCATTTACGGGCTGGATGTTGCCGATTCGATCATCGCGATGCAAAAAGCGAAAACGGTGCTGGTCATTGGCGGAGAAACATTATCCAGAATTACCGATTATACGGACAGGGCAACCTGCGTTCTTTTCGGTGACGGAGCCGGTGCCGCCGTATTGCAGCCCTCTGACGGCAACAGAGGCATTCTGGCGACGTTACTAAAAAGCGACGGCCGTTTGGATCACTTGCTCTATATGCAGGGACTGGGGACGAAATGCCCGCCCTCTCACCAGTCGGTAGATGCAGGGGCCCATTTCATAAGAATGGCGGGAAAAGAAGTCTTTAAATATGCTGTAACCGCCATGGGCGAAGCAGCCGAGCAAATCCTCAAGCTTGCCAATATCACTGTGGAGGAGGTCGATCTTTTAATCACCCATCAGGCGAATTATCGAATCATCGATGCTACCGCGCGCCGGATTGAGGTGCCTTCGGAAAAAGTTTTTATCAATGTGAATAAATACGGCAATACATCATCAGCGTCCATTCCTATTGCCCTGGACGAAGCAAGGAAAAGTGGCCTGCTCAAGGAGGGCCAGATCGCGGTCTTTGTTGCGTTCGGGGCCGGGTTTACATGGGGCGCTGCGGCACTTAGAATGTAAGCAAACGACGGCGCAGGTTTGTCCGGCAGGCCCTGGTAATTTTTTCTTGAGTATCACTTTTTTGTCAGGTATATTTTAGCAAAAATTCTCTACTCAATACGATTAGGACAATAGTGCTCAAAAATACCGCCTTTATATATCCTGGTCAGGGTTCGCAAATTGCGGGAATGGGGAACGATTTATATGATAAATTTCAGCATGCAAAAGAGATGTACCGGCATGCCGAAAGAATATTACATTTTGATATCGCAGATATTTCATTCAACGGCCCCGAGGAAAAGTTGCGGGAAACCCAATTTACCCAGCCCGCGCTTTTCGTACACAGTGCCGTTTTAACCCGGATGTTGCTTTCAAAAGGCGCCAGGCCCGCATGCGTTGCGGGTCACAGCCTGGGCGAATATTCCGCGCTCCTTGCCGCCGAGGCATTGAGTTTTGAGGAGGGAGTGAAGCTCGTCCGCTCCCGCGCTGAGCTCATGCAAAACGCGGGAAAGGACAACAAAGGCACAATGGCCGCAATTATCGGCCTGGCGGTTGCTGAGGTTGAAGAGGCTTGCCGCCAGGCATCCGTAAAAGGTGTTGTCCGGATCGCCAATTTGAATTCACCGGTTCAAACGGTTATTTCGGGCTCGGTAGAAGGCGTGCAGCAGGCCATGAAACTGGCGCAGGAAGCCGGAGCGAAAAGAGTCATCCGGCTCAATGTCAGCGGGGCGTTCCATTCCGAGCTTATGCAACCGGCTGTACCCGTGTTTGAGAAATCGATCGAGTCAGCCGGGATTATGAATCCTGCCGTTCCGGTTTACGCGAACGTCACGGCAAAAGCTACGACCGATAGAGAAGAAATCAGGCAATTATTGGCGAAACAGCTCGTGAATCCGGTACGCTGGACGGAGACGATAAACAATATGATTTCGGACGGCGTGGATCGATTTGTCGAGGTAGGCTCCGGCACTGTGCTGTCGGGACTGGTGAAAAGAATTAGCACAGATGTCCGGGTTGAAAATATCAGCAGCGTGGAAGAACTGGAAAATTTTGATCACCGAGGAAATTGAGGTGGCAGTTTTAGATAATAAAGTTTCCGTAGTAACCGGTGCTGCTCGCGGTATCGGCAAGGCGATTGCTTTGCGGCTTGCAGAACATGGCAGCGACATTGTCGTGTCCGACATCGATCTGGCAGGGGTACAAGGTGTTGCGAAAGAAATTGAAGCCATGGGCCGGAAAGCCATCGCGGTTGAATCGAATGTTTCCATAAAACAACATGCGGACGCCCTGGTCGAAGCAGCCGTTGGCGAATTTGGCAAGATAGATGTTTTTGTCAATAACGCCGGGATTACGCGCGACAATCTGATCATGCGAATGGATGAAGCCGAATGGGATGCGGTCATTTCCGTAAATTTGAAAGGCACGTTCAATTGCATCAAGGCCGTGACGCGACCCATGATGAAACAGAGAAACGGCAAGATCATCAACATCTCTTCCATTGTCGGGGTGATGGGGAATGCGGGGCAGGCCAACTATTCCGCCTCAAAAGCAGGCGTTATCGGATTGACGAAATCGGCGGCAAAAGAACTGGCCGCCCGAAATGTCCAGGTAAACGCCGTAGCACCGGGTTATATTGAAACGGAAATGACCAAAAATCTGCCGGAGACAATCAGGGAGAATTATCTGACTGTCATCCCGTTAAAAAGACCAGGCGCGCCTGAAGATGTAGCTAATGTAGTCTTGTTTTTGGCCTCCCCCCTTTCCGACTATATGACAGGCCAGGTGTTGCATGTGGATGGCGGGATGCTCATGTGAGATCAATTTTCGAGAGATAATAGAGAAACCAACTCAGTACATAAACTAAGGAGGAAACAAAAATGTCAGTCGAAGATCGGGTAAAGGAAATCATCGTTGAGCAGTTAGGAGTAGATGCCAATGAAGTCACTCCGGAAGCATCTTTTATCGACGATTTGGGCGCAGATTCTCTTGATACCGTAGAGCTGATTATGGCCTTTGAAGAAGAGTTCGGTCTGGAGATCCCTGATGAAGAAGCGGAAAAACTGACTACAGTGGGAGATGCCCTGAATTACCTGAAAACGAAACAAACGGAAGAAAAATAGACTCGTGACAAGAAGGGGTAACCTGTGGATCACCCCTTCTTGCACTCTTTGCTTTTATCGGGCATCGTCAGAGGAGATGCTCGATCCGATGATTGAAAGTGTATCACTGGCAAAATCAAACCTGCCGAGGAGTGATACAATGTCCGGGCAATTCCCCCGGTTTGAGCTAAAGGCTGCCGAATTGGTATCGCAAAGACAAACGCATTGTCAATTTTTGATTTCATGAACTATGTTTCAATTGAAAATATCGATTTTAGTCATATAGATGAGGTCCAGCATGGAAGTACATAGAGTTGTCGTTACCGGGATGGGAGTTGTTTCTCCATTGGGACATACTCTTGACGATTACTGGAACAACCTTTTGAACGGCAAAAACGGCATAAGCAATATTTCCCTATTCGATACGACCGAGTTTACTACCAAATTTGCCGGCGAAATTAAAGACCTTGATATCAATGAGTACATCGACCGCAAAGAAGCCCGCAGAATGGATCGGTTCACACATTTTGCCATGATCGCCGCTGATAAAGCCATAAAAGACGCACAAATAGATCTTGACAACGTCGACCGGGATCAGTTTGGCGTCATTGCGGCTTCGGGCATTGGCGGGATGAATATATTCGAGCAGGAATGCAAGGTGCTGCAGGAAAAAGGCCCACGGCGAGTCAGCCCGTTTCTCATCCCAATGCTCATTGCCGATATCGCACCGGGATATATTTCCATAAAGCACAATTTAAAAGGCTGCAATTATGCCACAACCTCCGCCTGTGCTTCCTCTGCGCATGCCATCGGTGAGGCATTCAATCATATCCGCTATGGCAAGGCGCTTGGGATGTTGGCCGGTGGCTCGGAGGCTCCGATAACGCCGATGGGCGTTGCCGGATTTAACTCGCTTAAAGCTCTCTCGGTGCGCAACGACGAGCCGGAAAAAGCCAGCCGGCCGTTTGATCTGGAGCGCGATGGTTTTGTCATGGGCGAAGGCGGCGGCATTCTCTTATTCGAGCAACTGGAGCATGCCATAGCGCGAGGTGCAAAAATTTACGCAGAAATCGTGGGAGTGGGCTTTACCGCTGATGCCTACCATATCACCGCTCCAGTTCCCGGCGGAGAGGGCGCTGTCCGCTCGATGCAACAGGCCATCAAAGACGCCGGTTTGCAGCCGCAGGACATTGACTATATCAACGCCCATGGAACTTCCACCCCGTATAACGATAAAGTCGAAACAGAGGCCATTAAAAAAACTTTTGGCGATTACGCTTACAATATACCCATTAGCTCCACCAAGTCCATGACCGGCCATTTGCTTGGCGGCTCGGGCGCGATAGAGTCTATTGCGACGATCCTGACCATCACCACCAGCAAAATTCATCCGACCATCAATTATGAAAAGCCCGATCCGGAGTGCGATTTGAATTATGTACCCAATGCGGCCATCGACAAGCAGGTTGATTGTGCCATTTCCAACTCGTTCGGTTTTGGCGGGCATAACGTGACACTGGCTTATAAAAAGTACGAACAATAGCCGCCATTCATCTCACCAATCCAAATTCGATTTTCGATTCAACACGGAACTGAAACAGTAGCGGAATTGAATGGGTTTCCAGATTCTCAAGAACGGCTTTGCCAGGTTCTTTAGCAAAAGCTCGTCCGATCAAAAGCTGCAAAAAATGTTGAAAAGCCTGTCCGAAAAGTTGGGACACTCTTTTACCGATGAGGTTATCCTGCGCCAGGCTTTAAAACACCGGTCGTATCTCACCTATACCGGCGAGCTTAGAATTGAATCGAATGAACGCCTGGAGTTATTGGGCGATTCGGTATTGGGACTTGTGGTCACGGATTTTCTGTTCCGTACTTTTCCCAACGAAGAAGAAGGGACATTGACAAATTTCAAGTCCCTGTTGGTGAATCGCCGGCACCTGGCCAAAGTCGCCAGGCGATTCGGCCTGGGCAAATTTCTTCTGATGAACGATGCTGAAGATCGTTCCGGCGGCAGGAAAAGAGAATCCATCCTGGCTGATTCGATGGAAGCGATCATCGGGGCGATATATTTTGACGGCGGATTAACGGCTGCTCGCAAATTCATCAAGAGCAATATCACCAGCCATCTCGAAAACCTGCTTGCCGAAGGGCAAATTCTAAATTATAAAAGCATTTTGCTGGAACATTGCCAAAGCGCCAATGGTGACGGGCCGAGATACTGTGTGGAAAAAGAAGACGGACCGGATCACGAAAAAATATTCTCCGTTTCAGCCATCGTCGATAATCAGAAGATTGGTTTTGGCGCAGGACCATCCAAAAAAATTGCAGAACAGAATGCGGCGAAACAGGCTTTGATACACCTGAGCCTAATGTAAGGAAGGGAAGGACCATGAATTATTTTTTGACTGAGGAGCAGGAGGCTATTCGGGACTTGGCTCGAGAATTTGCGCAAGGTAAAATTGCGCCGGTTGCAGCCGAATACGATAAAAAGGCCGAATTCCCCTGGCCTGTTGTCAAAGAAATGGCCAAAATGGATTTTTTCAGGCTCTGGATTCCCGAGGAATACGACGGCATGGGCGGAGGCGTGATGGAGCTGGTGCTGGTAACGGAGGAATTTTCCAAAGCATGCGGCGGAATTTCTTTAGCTCTGGCAGGCTCGGCTCTGGGAACTTTTCCCATTCTCATCGACGGTAGTGATGATCAAAAGAAAAAATACCTGCCGCTGCTGGCCAGCGGAGAGGCGCTCGCCGCTTTCTGCCTGACGGAGCCGGAAGCAGGCTCCGATGCAGGAGCCATCCAAACCAACGCCAAGCTGGTGGGCGATCATTATATACTGAACGGCACGAAACATTTTATCACCAATGGAGGCGTCGCCCAATTCTATACGGTCATCGCCTCGACCAATCCGGATAAAGGCAGCAGAGGAGCATCCGCATTTGTCGTCGAAGCGGACCGGGAAGGACTGGTGTTAGGCAAGAAGGAAGACAAGATGGGCATTCGCGCATCCGCCACCTGCGAGGTGGTTTTCCAGGATTGCAGAATTCCCAAAGAGAATGTGATCGGCAAAGAGGGCATGGGATTTTCCGTCGCCATGAAAACTTTGGACAAGTCCAGGCCAGGCGTAGCCGCCCAGGCGCTTGGTATTGCCCAGGGCGCGTTCGATCATGCGGTGCGCTATGCCAAGCAGCGCCACCAGTTTGGCCAAAGCATTGCTTCTTTTCAGGCCATCCAGTTTATGCTGGCGGACATGGCCACGGACATCGAAGCGGCACGGGCTTTGATATACTCTCTGGCAAAAATGATCGATGCCGGTGATAAGGATTATGGCAAGGAATCCGCCATGTCCAAATTATTTGCCGGCGACATGGCCATGCGAGTGACGACAGACGCCGTGCAGATTTTCGGCGGATATGGTTACATGAGAGACTATCCCGTGGAAAAATATATGCGCGATGCCAAAATAACCCAAATTTACGAAGGCACTAACCAGATCCAGCGCAACGTCATTGCCAGGCATGTCATTCGCGAGAGCGCGCGAAACGCCTGACGTTAAGAACTCAGCCCGATGAAAGTCGGGCTTTTTTTATGGATGAGCAGGCAGCGGTGATCTAAATATTCGTAACCAATCACAGGGTCCATTAATTTGTCTCTCGATGCTGTCATTCCTGCCCCGCAGACGGGGTAAACTCCTGCAGGAATCTCCATATTTCGTGCACGACAGCAGGAGACCCCTGCATTCGCAGGGGCGACGCTTGATTGGACACCCCGTGATTAGTTACAAATATTCTCATTCAACTACCTTATTTTTGCTTGAAAAACCTTAGTAGCGACCAGCATCTACTAAAACTCTACCTTATTGCCTTATTTGATGAGAAGGTAATAAGGTTAAAATGTGGTAGTGATCGTTTTTCTACTAAGGGGGTGTGAAAGAATAACTTGGGAATCTGCCTTTCCCAAGCTCAGTTAAAATAGTCGAAGTATGCTTCAAAGAATGCCAATTTATTTTTTCACACCCCCTAAGGTTAGAAAGACAAAAATTCT
>METF01000304.1:3750-8637 GCA_001771235.1 Candidatus Zhuqueibacterota bacterium RBG_16_48_16 | reverse complement strand
TGATGAGAATAAGGTAATAAGGTTAAAATGTGGTGCTGACCATTTTTTCTACTAAGGTTAAAAAGACAAAAATAAGGTTCAAGCTTTAATGTTTTCCTGAATAACAACCCCTGTCTTCGTCCTGCCGTGCATCGGTGCCCAACTGACAAGGCGCGAAAACACCCTGGGGATGAGAAATCTGTCCGTGATCAAATAGGCGGTGAAAAAATACGCCGCTCCGATGATCAGATCGATGATGTAATGCTGGTTGAGATACACGGCTGAGAACCAAACACCGATGGGATAGAGGGCCAACAAGGCCGGGTATCTGCCGAAATTTTTATAGATAAAAAAGGCCGCGGCCACCGGATAGGCCCCGTGCAGCGAAGGGATTGCCGCAAAGTGATTGGGATTAAAGCCGCCCCAGAGCGTCTGGAAAAAATTCATGCCGATCATCCTGTCGACATTGACCAGGGCGCCGACGCCAAGTCCCCAGGTGTTTGTATGCGGTGGTTGGCCGAAGCCGTAGCTGTACACATACCAGGGTGGCGCCGCCGGATACAAAATAAAAGTAGCCAGCGCCGAGAAATTCAGCAAAGTCATGGACCAGACAAAGGTGTAAAACATTTTACGGTCGTCACAGGTATGCCAAAAAATCCAGCCGATGACGATGGGGATGCCAAAATGCAATGTGTAAAAAAGCCCGCCGGTGGCATCGAGGATGTTTTTCAGGACAGTGCCCTGGATGACCTGTTGAAAATCCTGCAGGTAAAATGGCGGGATGACGCCGCCAAAGAGCTTGCCGAACAATACCAGCTCGACTTTATAGGGCAAGGCTACATTGACCGCGCCGGTGAGATTATCGGCTACGCCCCGCATCATATCATAACAGATCCAAAAGATGATCCAGGGCGCCCAGTCGATGGTAAATTTTTTGACGCGGCCCCGGCCGAGCGACAGGCTGAACAGCAGCAAGGCGATAAAAACATGATCGGGCCGCACGCGCAGCAATTGATTGATGAGGATGAGATAGATCGCTACCCCCGCCAGAACATAGCCGCGCCAGCCCTCTGAGCGCAGCCTGGCGATAAAGCGCTTTTTATTTTTATTTTCTAAAATTTGTGGTGGCCCTTTGTCAAAAAGAAGTACAAGTTATTTGCCGAACTCGCCTGCGAGAACGTGCACGATGCTGTTCGCCGGATAGCCGGTTGTCGACCAGTAGCCGCGCGATCCCTCATATTTGAATATTGTCTTCATTTCATCTCCCTTTCCCGGAATGCGGAACATTAAGAATTATGACAGTGTTTTATCTTTTACTTTAAAAACATCGGCTCAATAAATAGAGAATATCTGAGAAAAAAGCAAGCACTTTTCAAAGCAAGTTTTGTCTTGAGAAAAACGGAATTTTATAATATATTTCGCCACGCATGAAACGGATCGATCCTAAAATGAAAAAAATATCGGCAAAAATTCTTTTTCTTTTTTTACTCTTCTTATTGATTGGCGGATGCAGCTCGAATAAAGTGCTGGTAAAATCTGCTGCTACGGAAGAGGAATATAACAAAGAGGCCATGCGCCATGTCATTCAAGGGGCCATTTATGACCTTTTAGGCCAACCAAAAGACGCACTGGTCAAATATCATCAGGCATCGGAAATCGATTCTTCATCCGCGGGCATTATGCTGGCTATGGCAGAAGATTATTTTGTCATCGATGAAATCCCCACGTCTATTCGGCTTGCTCAGAAGGCCTTGCGCAAAGACCCACACGATCCGGCGGCGCTGGAGCTTTTGGGCATGGCTTACGAGCAAACACGCGAGTATAAAAAGGCCGTTGCCGTCTACGAGACGATGACCGAACTGGAGCCGGATAATATCGATGCCTTGTACCGCCTCATCTCCATCCAGCTTTTGACTCGCCAGAATAACAAAGCTCTTGACACCTATCGAAAAATTGCCCAGACAGGCTTTGACGATGCCGATTTCCTTCTGCGACTCGGACACATTTTTCTGAGGTACCAGGCGTTCAGCCAGGCATTGGAGATCTATAACGACGTCAGCCGGGCCAATCCGAAAAACGAATCGGCCTACCTGGCGATTGCAGCCATTCATAAGGCAAAGGGGGATACGGCAGCAGCGATGCAGACCTATTACCAGGCCCTGGAACAGAACGTGCATTTTGAGGACGTAAAAGCCGAATTGCGCGTTATCTTGCAAAAACAAAAGATGTGGGATCAGGCGATTGCTCTGTACGACAAATTTGTGCAAAAGGATCCCAACAACATCAATGACAAGCTTCAGCTCGGCCAGTTTTATTTTAGCAGCGGCGATACCCTGCGTGCTTACCAGACCTTCGATCAGGCTGTAAAGGAATACCCAAAGAGTGAAAAACCATACCTGGCAAAAGCGATGCTGCAACAAATTATCGGCGATACGCTGGATGCGGAAACGACTTATTTGGCCGCTTTGGCAGAAAATCGCAATTTTTATGATTCCCGCCGCAGGTTGCGGGATATTTACGTCGATCGGAAAGCATGGGACAAGGCCATCGAGCTTTATGAATCGCTGATGGATAATGACACCACTTATGTCGGATCGCGTATCGAGATCGCCAATTTGTTGCTGCAAAAAGGCGATACCCTTGAAGCCATTCAGCGCTGCGAGAGCCTGCTGCAAACACATGGCGATGATTGGAGGGTGCCGGTCACTTTGGGGCGCTACTATTTTTTAAGCGAAAATAACGAAAAGGCGGCGGACCATCTCGACCGCGCCGTTCAGCTTCGTGAGGATATCCCGGGATTATGGCTGCTCCGGGGGGTGAATTTTCTGCGAATGGACAGTCTCGATTCAGCCCTGGATAATTTTCAAAATTCCTTAAAGACTTTTCCGGATGATCCGGAATTGAATTACTACCTCGGTATGATCCTGAGTCGGAAGAAGAAATACGTGGAGGCGATCAAATACCTCAGCAAGACCCTGGAAAAGGAACCGGACAACACCCAAGCGCTGCTGGCCGTTGCCGCCGCTTACGATGAGATTCATCAATACGACCGGTCGGAGAAAATTTACGACCGGCTGTACCAGGCGACTCCCGATTCCCCGTTGATTTTGAACAACTATGCCTATCATCTCTCGGTGAGAGGTATTCGCTTGACGGAAGCGCTGGAGATGTCTGAAAAAGCGCTGCAAGCGGAGCCGGATAATGCGGCCTACCTCGACACGATGGGCTGGATCTATTTCCAAATCGGTGATTATTCCAGGGCCGTGCACTTTGTCAGCAAGTCGCTGGACAGCCGCTCGAATTCACCCGAAGTGCTTGAGCACCTGGGAGATATCCACAGCAAGATGGGCGATAAGGTTCTGGCTGAAGAGTACTGGCGCAAAGCGCTGGAATTCGACAAGCAAGACAAAACAATACTCGACAAATTGGGACAATCCTCACAGTGATGACTTTATGCCGTCCGGCCATGCCGGGACGATCTGACAATCCCATTCGATTTATCACTTGTATCGTTCTTTTCCTTTTTTTACTTCTGATTTTCGGATGTTCTCAAACCCTGCGCCGTCCGGCCATTTCATCTGACGAAACACGCTGGCGTCTCATCCCCAGGCTGCTGCAAAATAATTACGACCGTTTGAAGACCTTTAAAGCCTCCGGCAGGATGATCGTCGAGTCTCCGGAACAATCTTTTAGCACCAGCTCGCGGATTGTCATCAGCCGGCCGGACTCGCTGTATCTCAAGCTGGAAGCCACATTCGGCATCGACGTGGGCTGGCTTTTTTCTGATCGGAAAACGTTTCGTTTTTATTCACCGCAGAGAAATATGTGCTATTACGGCTCTTTCGATTCCCTGCGCGTTGGCGATTTTTTTTCCTTCAATCTTTCTTATGATAAATTTCTCCAAGCCCTGGCGGGCATCGAGCTGGTCGATGAGCTCGACTTCGGCAAGCTGGAAAAGGACGGGAAATCGCTGCTTCTGACCGGCGAAACCGGGCAGAAAAAAGTGAGCTACTGGATCGATCCGTCCAGGGGCGTCGTGACGCGCTCGGAAATCAGGGACAACCGCGGGCAGGTCATTTTGCAGTCAGAGTACCAGCGGTTTGCGCACGTCGACCGCGTCTACGTTCCCCGAACCATCCGCATCAAGCGGCCGCTGGAAAAAGAGAGATTGACGCTTTATTATAATCGGCTGGAAGTCAATAAAAGAATCGATGGCAACGACATCCGCACGAAAATTCCGCAGAGCGCTCTCAAGGTGGAGATGTGAAATAACGGAACTGTTTAGTCAGGTGAAGTCCAGTAAAGAACCAAATTCCAAAATTCCAAACTCCAAATAAGTTCTAATGAACAAAACTCGAAAATCCAAACAACTCCAATGTTTTGGTCATTGGTCATTCAAATTTTGGATTTATTTGAAATTTGGTGCTTGAGGTTTGGAATTTTACTTTGGTCCGCTTCATTTGGCTAAACAATTACGAAATAACTAAGGTATATCATGGCTGGACAAATCGACATATCCGTGGTCATTCCGCTGTTGAATGAAAGCGATTCCCTGGAGGAGCTTTATCAAAGCATCACCTCGCTGTTCGCTCATTATGGCAGGAGCTACGAGATTATTTTTGTGGATGATGGCTCCACGGACGGATCGACCGGGATCGTCGAGGCTTTGGCCGCAAAGGACGGACGGGTAAAAGGCATTCAATTCAGGATGAATTACGGCAAGTCCGCCGGGCTGGCAGCGGGATTCAGGATGGCGAATGGCAGATATATTGTCACGATGGATGCCGATTTGCAGGACGATCCCGAAGAAATCCCCAATTTAATCGCCGGGATAGAACAAGGATACGACCTGGTGACGGGGTGGAAAAAGGTACGGCGCGATCCGTTCCGAAAACGGCTTGCTTCGAA
>METF01000304.1:0-3672 GCA_001771235.1 Candidatus Zhuqueibacterota bacterium RBG_16_48_16 | reverse complement strand
GGCATCCGGCTGCACGATTTCAACTGCGGCCTGAAAGCCTATCGCCGTGAGGTGGTGAAAAATATCAGCGTCTACGGTGAAATGCACCGCTACCTGCCGGTCATTGCGCACAGGAACGGCTTTCGCGTTACGGAGATTCCGGTGCGGCATCACCAGCGCAAATACGGATCGTCGAAATTCGGCCTTGCGCGTTTTGCCCGCGGCGCCTTCGATCTGATGACCATCACCTTCCTGACGCGGTACAAGAAACGGCCGCTGCATCTGTTCGGTTCATTTGGCTTTATCTCGTTTATGGCCGGATTCGTGGTTCTGGTTATCTTGTCTTATGAGCGGCTGGTGCAGCAAAAGTTTTTGAGCAATCGTCCCATGCTTTTCTTGGGTGTCCTGCTGATCATCGTCGGCATTCAATTTTTTTCGATTGGTCTGTTGGGTGAGATGATCACCGCTACGCGGCAGGATCATGACAGTTTTCAGATAAAACGGCTGGTGGGATTTGAAGATGAACATGGATATAAAAACGTTAAACCCTGATTGTCGCCATTTCAAGGGCCACGTGCCGTGCGAGCCGCATAAAAAGTACGGCGCTCACTGTGAGGATTGCCCCTTTTACGATCCGGTCGAGCAAAAGATTTGTATCATCAAGCTTGGCGCCATCGGCGATGTCATTCGCACCACACCGCTTTTGCATCGACTGAAAAGGGAGTATCCGCAAGCCGAAATTTATTGGCTCACCTACACACCCAATATTCTGCCCAAAAGCGTCGATCATGTTTTGCAGCTCATTCCCAAGGACATTCTTTTGCTCCAATCCATCGAGTTCGATAAGATCATCAACCTGGACAAGGACCCCGAAGCATGCGCCTTGATGAATACGCTTCATGGCAAAGAGAAGAGAGGCTATGCGCTCAAGGACGGGCGTCCCTGGCCCATCGATGAAACGGCTGAGGGCAAGTTTTTCACCGGCCTGTTTGACGACGTGAGCAAGGAGAATAGCAAGTCGTACCAGGAAGAAATCTTTGAGATATGCGGCTACCGGTTCGCCGGTGAAAAATATATGCTCGACAATTTTGAGGATGGCTATTCCTGGCCCATCGACAGCTCGCGGACGATTATCGGCTTGAACACCGGCTGCGGCGGCCGCTGGAAATCGCGATTATGGGCTGACGAAAACTGGATCGCCCTGGCCGAAAAACTGACGGCCAAAAATTTTCTGGTGCTTCTTTTGGGCGGCCCGGATGAGCATGAAAAAAACCTGGTTCTGGCGAAGAAAAGCGGCGCCAAATACCTTGGCCATTTTCCTTTGGAGCAATTCATCAACCTGGTCGATCAATGCGACCTCGTGGTCACGGCCGTGACTATGGCTATGCACATTGCCATCGGTTTGAGCAAAAAGCTGGTGCTGTTCAATAATACATTCAATCGCCATGAATTTGAGCTGTACGGCCAGGGAGAAATCCTGGAGCCGGAATTTGACTGCCCCTGTTATTACGCCCCGGAGTGCCCGAATAATTGTATGCAGTATATTTATGTCGATCGGGGTGTGGAGGCGTGTGAGAGGTTGTTGGTAAAAGGATGAAGGCTGCCGATGTCTGGCTTCGACTGCTGATGTCCTATACCTGCTTTAAAAATGTATTGTTCTCAGGATTTAAGGATTTGCTTTTTTAGAAGTATTTCTTAATTTTGTAATAAATTCCTTACCTAATAACAAACAACCTTCATTTGATGAAATTAGAGACCATTAAAAAAGCGCAGACTAGCCTCTTCGGGTACAATGATGAGTTGGCAGAGAGGTTTAATATTTCTAGGAGGGATGAACTCTATGAAAAGTTTTCAGATAAATTAATATTAAATCCAGCTCTCAATAGGGCTACGGTATCTTTCCAGGATAATAAGAAAGAACCATTTTATCGATGGCTAAAGTTCAAAGAAGGCTTTTCCTCCAATTTAGTAAAGTATTTTCTTCATCAAATCGGCAATCGCGAAAAGCCTCTCCAAGTGCTCGATCCTTTTGCGGGAAGCGGGACAACTTTAACAACCTCAATCAACCAAGGGCATCATGCCACAGGTATTGAACTTTTGCCTGTTGGCATTGCGGCAATACGAGCCCGCCTCATTGCTGATTCTGTTGACATTAACAGATTCGAACGACATTTTGAACAACTAAAAGCGAGTAGCTTTAACAGTCTTTCTAAAGGAAACTATTCATTTCCTCATTTAAGGATCACAGAAGGAGCATTTAGCCATGCGACCGAATCAGCAATTTCAAAGTACATGAGTTTTATTGATTCCATTGATGATGAAGATGTTCGGTATTTATTTTGGTTTGCTTGCCTTTCAATTCTTGAGGCTGTTAGCTACACGAGCAAGGATGGCCAATACTTGCGCTGGGATTATCGGTCAAGCAGGCCGCTAAAATCCAAATATATTAAAAAAGACATCCTGCCTTTCCCGCAAGCGATTCATGAAAAGCTGCAAATTATGCTTAACGACCTGAGAAAGCGGAATAATGGAATGTTCACGAGACAAGTTCGCATAATCGAGGGTTCTTGCTTAGATGAGTTGACGAATCTGCCTGACAATTATTTCGACTTGGTCGTAACTTCGCCCCCTTATTGCAATCGATACGATTATACCAGAACGTATGCTTTAGAATTGGCTTTCCTGGGATATGATGAAGAGAGAGTCAAAACACTGCGGCAAACACTGTTGTCTTCGACAGTCGAAAACAAGACAAAAAAGTATCAACTTTATACAAAATATACTGGCCTGGAGAAGCATGGCTTTTATCATCAAATTTTGGAGAGCTTTCACAGCCAAGAGGCATTACATGAAGTTTTAGAAATACTGCATCTCGCCCGAAAAGAAGGTAGGTTAAATAACAATAATATTCCTGGCATGGTAGAAAACTATTTTTTTGAAATGAACATTGTCATTCATGAATTAAGCAGAATCCTCTACAAAGGAGGCCGGGTCTATATGGTGAATGATAATGTGCAGTACCTGGGTGAGGAAGTACCTGTGGATTTAATTCTATCCGATTTTGCCCAAAGAGCTGGCATGCAAATTGAATTCATTTGGGTGTTGCCAAAAGGCAAAGGAAATAGCAGTCAACAGATGGGGCAATATGGAAGAAACGAAATCCGCAAATGTGTTTATGTCTGGTCTAAACCGCGCAACTGAGATCAGTTTATGGCAAAATCAAAAAGCTATACCGACGAACTTCGACTGCTTAGATCTCTCTTAATAGTTACTTCCCTTCAGAAAAGACAAGATCTAAAAGCTGCGCAAGAGATCCAAAAATTTAGGGGCTCACTTGAATGGAAACCGCTTTCAAACTTGATGATCGATGTTGAGGTTTGGAAATATGCCGTCGAAGAAAGAGGCTTCGACCCCAGTTTAGTTTTTTGCCATCCCGAGATTTTATTAAAAGCACCTTCAACCAGTTTATATTATCGAGGTCTTTGTGGGCTTTCACTAAAGATTGCAAAGAGTTATTTTGGAGCCATTGAGAATTTAGAAAGCGGTCATCGTAATGCCAGAATTGACACAAAGAAGGCCATGAAAATGGCCACTACCTACAACACTTTTATCTGCTCGATTATCAAGAATTCCACCGAATGGACTTTGGAGAACGGTTATCGAACCATCATTGCGACAATTGGTATCACGCTT
>METF01000303.1:5715-6237 GCA_001771235.1 Candidatus Zhuqueibacterota bacterium RBG_16_48_16 | reverse complement strand
ATGTGGTGTAAATATAGACTATCATTGGCTGCAAATCAAGAGGTACGTGGTGAAATAATGATGGGGGTGATCAATTACGAAAGGACTCGTTTCTCAGAAAAATTTCGTTGATTTTTGTTCTTTGAACAATTATGTTGAACTTACAATTGTACTTATAATTAATCTTTAAAGGAGTATAAAATGCAATTCATTAATATGAGAGAATTAAGTCGCTTCCCATCAAAATATGTTAAAATCGCAAACGAAAAAGATGACATTATTATTACCAAGAATGGTCATCCTTACGCCCTTTTATCTAAAATAAATGATGATGATTTGGAGGAATATATTTTAGCCAAACATCTTGATCTCGAAATAGAGTTCGACTTGGCGAAAGATGAATATACGGCTGAGAAAACCACAAATATTCATAATTTAATAAATAAGGCAGCTTAATTTTCCGCCCAAGATTTAGTCTTCACAAAACTTTCTTGACGAACCAGCTTATCTTCTCATTCTCTCATGTCTTAATTATTCGACACC
>METF01000303.1:4103-5631 GCA_001771235.1 Candidatus Zhuqueibacterota bacterium RBG_16_48_16 | reverse complement strand
TCTTTTCCTTTGTCGGCTTTTGCGATAAATAAAACAGATGCGTGTAACAGCAACAATCCGATGAGCCGAACTTTTTGAGAAAAGGCTGCTTGCCGACAATGCCGGCCAATGCGCCCGCCCACTGGTGTTCCAATTTGGCTG
This sequence comes from Candidatus Zhuqueibacterota bacterium RBG_16_48_16, assembly GCA_001771235.1. Lineage (GTDB taxonomy): Bacteria > Zhuqueibacterota > Zhuqueibacteria > Residuimicrobiales > Sediminimicrobiaceae > Sediminimicrobium. The sequence goes on along the minus strand of METF01000303.1, from coordinate 5,490 downwards.
GATTCCTGCTAAACCAAATTTCCATCAATTCCGCTATCCGACCCAGGTGATCGATATGCCAGCGTTTGGGCGCTTTGGGATTCAAATGATGGCCCAATCGCGCCGACAATCCGCCGCGGCCGAATGCGCTGCCGACGTAAAGGTAATAGCCTTTTCGAAACGCAATCTCGCCGAGCCGTCCGATTTCAATTTTTTGAGAGCGCGATAAAAAATATACCAGGACATAAGTGCCGCAGGCGGATGGCAAGCTGTTCATATTTGTCTGTGCGATGCGGGAAACATTCCCGCTCTATGCTTTCAATTTCTTAAAATTCTTCAGGCACATTTCCACGCCCTGCAGCGGCGGATAGACATCTTTTTCCTCTTCGATGATATACCACTCGGTGCCGCCAGTAGTCTCGCAGATTTCGAAAACCTGCTGCCAGTCCACGTCGCCTTCACCGAGAATGGCGTTTTTGTTGGTCGCAGAGAATTCTTTGAGATGGATGCTGATCGTGCGTCCCGGGTATTTCTTCAAAAAGAGCAGCGGATCGGCGCCACCCATCATGGCATTGCAGGTGTCGATCTGCATGATGAAATCCCGCGGGGTGTTGCTGAATATGATGTCCCAGGGCAGCTCGCCCCGTTGGATGTTTGCTATCCCACGGGGCTCGCCGTCGTCCATCGGCTGGAACTCGAAGGTGTGGTTGTGGTAGCCCATGCGCATGCCGTGCGGTTTGACCTTTTGGGTCAGCTCGTTGAACAGATCGACTGTCCTGAGCCAGGCATCCTTTGAATCGCGCATATTTTCGGCCAGCCATGGCACGATGATGTTTTTATTGCCGAGCGTGTGGTTATATTCCAGCGTTTTCGGCAGCTCGTCGCCCACCAGGGTGTTCAGCTGGGTATGCGTGCCGGCGCATTTCAAGCCGTTATCGTCCAGCAACCGGCGCAGGTCGCTTGCCTGAAAATTAAAATACCCGGCAAACTCGACTCCCTCGAAACCTATGTCCGCCACGGCTTTGATCGTAGCCGGAAAATCTTTTTCGCATTCTGTACGAACGGAATAAAGCTGCACGGCCACCGGAATTCTTTTGGCCCTGGCGCAGGTTGTCCACCCTAACAGTCCTACCGTTGCGGCGGCTGCCGAGCCGGTTACCAGAAAATCTCGTCGCGACATATTTTCCCTCAACATGGTTCACTCCTTTTTTGCTAATGGTTTTGCTTTCATCAAACATGCACATCCATTATAGAATTTTTTCTCATTTTTCAAATGCAAAAAATTGCAGTGACAAAAAACCTGACATTTAACTAATACTACAGCGAAACTTTTATTTGCAAAGAATTAAATCTTGGCCACCAAGTCGCAAAGTCACCAAGGAGCACAAAGAGCATAGAACAAAATAAT
>METF01000303.1:3587-4024 GCA_001771235.1 Candidatus Zhuqueibacterota bacterium RBG_16_48_16 | reverse complement strand
CTGTGGCTAATAATTTTTTTTCACTTTTCTTTTCGGCAATAATTAAAAATCAATTTTCTTATTCTGCGTAGAATTTTCGCTGTAGTACTAACCTGATTCATTGCTAGGTATTTTATCGCCACTCACTCCGTGTTCTCTGCGAGCTCGGCGGTAAAAAGCAGGAACTCCACAATTCTGATACGCCCTCATTCCTTGTGCGCCTCCACTTCCAGGCGTACCATGTGAACGTGAAAATTGCCGCTATCATCCACAGGAAACGAGACCTGGTAGTTGTCAATCAACTGATCGATGAATTGATCTCGTAAGTGAGCCGGAACCCGTTGCGTATATGGGAGCCATGTGGTACGAATCCAGGCCGCCAAACCGGGTCTGCCGGGCTGCACCATCTCTTTAGCGATCAGCTCGGCGCGGTCGACGACAAAACCGATGTCGTGCAG
>METF01000303.1:0-3579 GCA_001771235.1 Candidatus Zhuqueibacterota bacterium RBG_16_48_16 | reverse complement strand
AGCCAGGTGCGATAATCCGTGTCGTTGTGAAATCCATAAGGAAACTGAAAATCCCGGAAAAACCGGCTCCATTCGCTGCGGCCCATCACCTTTTCTGCGGCGGCCACGATGTCCCTGGCATTGCCTTCGCCGCCCATTTGCAAAAGAATTCTGCCGGATTTTTTCAGCGCGGCAAACATGTTGGGCAAAAAAGTGCGATGATCCCTGATCCAGTGAAGTGTCGCGTTGGAGAACATAACGTCAAAAGCATCGCGGGCATCGAGATCGCGAATGTCCAGCAACCGGAACGAAAGATTGGCCGCTCGATGGCTTTTTTCCGCGATGCGGATCATTTCTTCGGAACTGTCAATGCCCGCGACAGATCCATTAGGGAGGCGTGCGGCGATGTCCGCCGTCACTTTGCCGTCGCCGCAGCCGACGTCGAGCACGGATTCATTTCCGCTCAGGCTCAATTTCTCGATCAGCTCACTGGCCCATTGAAACTGCGCCGCGGAATTTGCGGCGTAATCGGCGGCGTTCCATTCGTATGTTTTCATGAAAACAATATGGAAAACAAGAAAATAAATGTCAAGGGCAAAGGTTTTACCGCCTGAGAAGGTTGTAAAAAATGAGGATGACTGATCCACCCTGTAACTCTTCGGGATGATGTGGGAGGCGGGGGAGAATCGATAACCACTCTCATTTATTTAGACTCTTTCGAGCAGCTTTAATTTCTTGATTGATCTCGTCTAATGATATCTCATTTGTCCTCTGGTTAATCGATTCTTTTTGAAGGGACGACATTGCTTCAATGGCACGGGCCCTGCGAATAGAATTTAATGATACTTCAAAGTTATTCTCATTTATCGATGATAATATGGCCACTGGTCGTCCATTATTTGTAATGACCATTTCTTGTTCATCTTGAAGTTCTTTCCATATTTGGGAAGATTTATTTCTTAGCTCCCTGACTGTTAAGAATTTCATTTTAACGCCTCTTTTTTTGTGTCTTTTTTGTATCATAATAATATACACCAGTGAGACATGAATGCAAAGTCATTAATTAGTGGTTAAGTGAGATTTACCGGCTGAGAAGGCTATAAAAAATTTCAGTACCGGACACTTTTTGACATAGCACTAACAGGGTTTGATGAGAGACCGGATTCGATTTGCTATAAACATCCCACCCCTACCGGGGTTCTTGTCGCCGTAACTCGTCATCATTGGGAGTCCGACTCCAAGTCTGACACCCAATATTCATTCTCTTTTCAGGAGATTGCTTCGGCAAAAAACGCCTCGCAATGACAGTCTCTTTTTAAATTGAATAGCAATCGTTCAGATTCTAATTATTTTGTCTTCAATTATCCTGTCATTAATTATTCTGACTTTTTCATAAAGACTGAGCAAAACGATCACACCTTATGAAACAGCGGATTTAACAGCCAGGCCAATCCCACAACCAAAACGCAGCCGACGAAATTGAACCACAGGTAGGGCAAGTCGGTGAAAGCGTAACAGCATATTACCAAAATTTCGGAAACAATGGCCGCATAAAAAGTGGCCGTGCCGCCGACTCTTTTGAGATAAAAGGCGACCAGAAAAATCCCCAGGATGGTTCCGTAAAAAAGCGAGCCGAGGATGTTCACCGCCTCGATGAGCGAGCCCAGGCGGTTGGCATACATGGCGAAGGTGATGGCGTACAGTCCCCAAAAGATGGTGGCTATTTTTGAGGCGAAAAGATAGTGCTTTTCCGACGCCCTTCTTTTGATCATCCGTTTGTAAATATCGACGACCGTGGTGGAGGCGAGGGCATTGAGCTCCGCCGAGGTCGAGGACATGGAAGCGGAGAGAATGGCCGCCAGCACCAGGCCGACCATTCCGGCGGGCAAAAAGTTGATGACAAAGCTGAGGAAAATATAGTTGGTATCATTTCCGTCCGAAGCCGGCACGGCCTCTTTGATCAATTGAATTCCATCCTGACGAACGTCCTCCGCCGAAAGCTGTGTCTCCCTGAGCTGATTTCTGAGCGAGGCTATTTCCCCTTTATCGTTTCGGTCAATGGCCTGCAGCATTTGGCGCAATTCATCCTGTTTTTGTCCATGGATTTTTTCATACTCGGTTTCCAGGTGAACATAGTCGGACGCATAGCGGCTGTTTTTCACCGCATCCGTCTCGATGGAATTGAAAAAAAGCGGCGGGGTGACGAACTGGTAAAAGACGAACACCATGGCGCCGATGAACAGGATAAAAAACTGCATGGGGATTTTGACGATGCCGTTCATCAACAAGGCGATGCGGCTTTGTGTTACGGAACTACCGGCAAGGTACCTTTGCACCTGCGACTGGTCGGTGCCAAAATAGGAGAGCGCCAGGAACGTCCCGCCGATGATGCCGGACCAAAAGTTGTACTTGTCCGACAGATCGAAATGAAAATTGATGGCATTCAACCGGCCGGTTTTACCGGCAATACGGACGGCATCCAGGGCGGAAATGTCGGGTGGCAGCAGGCGGAATATCATCACAAAGGCGGTCAGCATGCCGAACAAAATGACGATCATCTGCAGCAGGTGGGTCTTGTTCACCGCATTGGTGCCGCCGGAGGTGGTGTAAAATACAACCACCGCGCCGATGATAAAGATCGTCCATTGGATGTTCCAGCCCAGCAGGACGGAAATGATCAGGGCGGGGGCAAAGATGGTAAAGCCGGCGGCCAGACCGCGTTGAATTAAAAACAAAACGCTGCCCAGGGTGCGGTTCTTCAGGTCGAAACGCTGCTCGAGAAATTCATAAGCGGTATAGACATTCAGCTTGTGGTAAATCGGCACGGCGGTTATGGACAAAACGATCATAGCGATGGGCAGGCCCAGGTAGAATTGTACGAAGCGCATGCCATCCACATAAGCCTGTCCCGGCGTCGATAGAAAGGTGATGGCGCTGGCCTGGGTGGCCATGATCGATAACGTCACCATGTACCACGGCGTGGACCTGTTGGCCAGCAAGAATTCCTGAATGTTCTTTGATCCCCGGGTCTTCCACACACCATAGCCGACAATAAACAATAAAAAAAAGCACAGGACGATCCAGTCAACATAGCTCATGCAAATGCCCTGGTGAACAGGTAAAAAAGGATTATTAAAAAGATCATAAGGCCCAAGACAAAAAGGTAAAAACGTCCCCAGGTTTTAAAAACAGCAGGGGCCTCCTGCTGTTGCTTATCGCTAGTCATCGGCGTGGTTATTGTCTCCTTGTGCTGAGATCAGGTTGACGAAAAGGCGAATCGCGCCGGGTACGCCGGCCGGAAGTTGCCGGAAAAAGGAATAGCCGGTATAAATAAAAACGCCCTTGCCATAGCGGGCGTATAGCAAGCCGCCGTTCCTGGCATCTTCGCCCGCATCGTGACTGCTGAGCACGGCATCATAACGATCGTCCCACTGGCTGGCAAAATAGAGTCCACGCTCCTGCACCCAGTCTGCAAAATCGGCTGAGCTGATCTTGTTGGGCGAGATCAACAGGAGGTGATGCGGCTGCAACAGGGTCACCGCCGCTTTTTCCTCGGAGACTCTGTCACGGCCGAGCTGAAACGGATAGGGGCCAAAATCT
>METF01000302.1:4832-5041 GCA_001771235.1 Candidatus Zhuqueibacterota bacterium RBG_16_48_16 | reverse complement strand
GGAAGATGATGAAAGTGTACCTAATTCAGCGTGACTGTCATTCTCTTGAGAATCTTTGTAATTGTGTAATCGTGCCCGACGTAACGGTATTTGGGGGGAATTCCCATATCCGTTTGCGTTTTTTTCAATTTGTGCACACTTGACAAAGATTCCTAAAGGAATGACACTCTCTTTTCAGTAAACTGAATTGATAGATTGTTATTCGTCTC
>METF01000302.1:0-4669 GCA_001771235.1 Candidatus Zhuqueibacterota bacterium RBG_16_48_16 | reverse complement strand
TAGCCGGCTGAGAGCTTGTCGTCCACGAGTGTCTTGACCAGCGCACCGCGAATATCAAAGATTTCAATCCTCACCCTGTCAGCCCTTGGCAAGCCGAACTGAATCATGGTCGAAGGATTGAAGGGGTTGGGATAATTTTGTTCGAGAGCAAAATCATCCGGGACGGTATTGATATTAGAGATGACGCCGGTGACCAGCAGGCTCTTTTCCGGTGAAAAAACGCTCCGGTTGCCGGCAAAGTCGAATGCGGACAGGCGATAGAAATATGTTGTGCCAGCTACAACATCCGCATCAACATATTTCGGCTCTGTAACTGTTGCAATCGGCTGCATAGCAGACGGATCGAAATTTGCGCTGGTTGAACGATAAACAGCAAAGTAGTTGAAATCGTCGTCAACCGGATCGTCCCACGCCAGGTCGATTCCTGTAACGCTTTCCGCTAGCAGAACGTTTCCGGGTGCGGCAGGAGCAAGGTTATCGATGGAATAGCCGCTATCCGGTGCGGTCACGGCATAAACGGCCGGAATAGCCGTAAGCCCGGAGACCATAAATACGGACCATTTGATACCCGCTTTGGTCGAATCAAACAGAGTTGGTACAACCGTGCTATAGACATCCTGGGCAGCAGACGGTACCGAGCCGACATAATCCCATAATTGTGTGCCAAGTGCTAAGATGGCTCCACTGGTAAGCTTGGCAGGATCTGTGGGCAGATTCTCAAATGATTTGATGATGGTTTTTTGCACACCAGCATTTGATCCCGCTGCTTTTGCCATGCTCATTGCGTCATCGACTCGTCGCCAGATGGCATAACGCGTGACTGGATTGTTGCTCACGCCATCGCCGCCAAAACGGGTCCAGGTTACGCGAGCTTGTTTACCTTGATCATTAGGCACATCAGAAATACCCGTAATTACGCCTGGGGACAAGACACCATACATAAGCGCAGCTCTTGAGATCTTGAGTAACGCCACTGCGAATTGGTAATTGTGCACACCGTGGCTATGGTCGTAATCTACAAATGCCCAGTTCCAGGCGGCCTGTCTTTGCAGCAAGCTCCCTTCCATATTCCATAGCGGATCACGAATATCTACTGTTGGCTCGCCATAGGGAGGCAACAGCTTTGCCACTTCATCCAAAAGTCCTTCGACTTCTGCAGTGGCCGCCTCAATAGTACCGTCACCATCATAGTCTTCACGAGCTTTTATATCCTCGAAAGAGGTCATCGGACCGTGACATTCCACACACGCTGTTACATTGTCGTGCGTGAGAGTATCTCCATTTACGATCTCGGTGGTGTTCATGGCCCAGCTATGCTCGCCGAGGTCATCACGGCCAGTTTCGGCCATGTGGCAGTCAACGCACGAATTTTCAATAACGTCTTTGTGGGTAGAATTGGGCAGTACCATACCAAAAGTAACAACAGCCTCCTTCGCACCGGCCAGCATATCCGTCTGGTTGCTATGATGTGGTCCACGGTATGTTCTGGTCGGATTCTTTGCATACGCCTCGCCACCGCCTACCCGTCGATCCTGGTGGCAGCGCATACATAACCTGCCGAGGCCGCCGAACTCGATCATCGGACCGCTTGCAAGCTGTACCCCCAGGGGAAGACGAAGTTGATATTCGTTGGTCGCGTCGTGCGGGTCATGGCACGCGGCGCAACCGAGCGGCTCTCCTGTGAGGCCAATCCTGTCAAGAGCCTTGCTCGCTGGATCAACACGCTCAACGAAACCGGTTGGGCTGTGGCAGTACGCGCACTCGGTGCGGAAGTCGTCTGTCGGTTCGATCTCGCGGAGCCCCTCACCTTCCCACGTCTCGCCGGATCCGTGACCAGAGTTTTTCCACTGAACGTTTTTAACGTGGTATGGCTCTTCTTCGTGACATCGACCGCAAACGCCTGCATCAAGAGTTATGTCGATTTTGGCCGGATCGCCAAAGTGCTGGCTGCCGGGGCCGTGGCAGTTTTCGCACTGGATATTGGAAACATGCGCCAAAGGCTTAAAGTTGGCGACAATGTTTGCCCAGTTGCCGGGCTGCAAAGTATCCGGAAAAGCCCAGCCAAGGTTTCGAGCTACATCATCAAAGCCGCCGTTGACGGCTTCTGGTGATTCGTTAAAACCAACGGTATGGCACTCGACACAGCCTTCATTATAATGGCTGCTCTTCAGACCGTCAATTGCCAATTCAAACATCGTGGCGTGACCGGTCTCCGACCAATCCGCTGTGTTTGCAGCGTGACATAAAGCGCATTGGCCCTTGGCAAAGTCGGGCGTCAGGCCGCCAACGATCCCCACGCCTACGTAGTGAGCAGAGGTGATGGTCACACTGGCTTCCGCTGCTCCGGTTGCGGTGGTAATAGCCAGCTTGATGACATATTGGCCGGTCGTATCTGGCGCAAAAGTTGTCCAGGCTTTATCAGTGCTATCGAGCGTGGCAGCAGCGCCGGCCGGCATACTCTGGATCGACCACGCATAAGAAGTGACTTCTTCGTCGCCGGCTTCCTTCCCAGATAAATAGACCAAATCACCCTGACCGACGGTTTTTAAGCCAGTGCTGGGATGGGATGTCCATCCCATATCGTGAATTTCTTGAGGACTTAGAGCCTCGACTGTAATAGCAGCGCTTGGACCTTGGGCAAGTCCGCTGGCGCTAATAAGGAACAAGAATGCAAAAATTGACAGAAAGTAAACGTTCACTACTTTCATAGAACCTCCCGAAACGGTATAGGTGTAAGACGGTTCGTTAGTGAATTAGGGGTCAGTGCGGATGAAATCACCTCCTTCGTAATTGTTGATGAAAAAAAGGCAGGATATAATTGTCTTGTCGAAATTTGTTGATGCGCTAACAGCATTTTGAGCACGATTTGATTATAAGCTATATTTTGAACTGTAGATTATATATATTTAAAATAATATTGTCAAGAGAAATTGCCTTTTTTATGTCGGTATAAGTTGCAGTTATTTAGCCGGTTATAATTAACTTCGCCAATGCGAAATGAATGGAACAGGACGACACAACTTGTCCCGTCTTTTGACAATTGGTTGTTCTGCCAGCCGGTAAGCAGGCATCTCCATCCGCACAAATACGTTTCGCAAATGCGAAGATAATTATAACCTTTGATTAGTAAGAGTATTAGATCATAAAGAAATCCAAATAATATCTTGATTATCTTTTGAATAATATATATTATCTACATAATCTAATATAGAAAAAGGATAGCAGGATGGACTCTGAAAATCCTACTGACGATTTTTTGAGTGAGCCGGTTTATACCATTGGCCACGCCGCGGAAAAATTGGGGGTAGCCGTGCCCACCATAAGAATGTACGAGCAGGCCGGCCTCATTCTCCCGTATCGAACAAAAACAAACAGGCGTTTATATTCCAGAACGGACATTCATCGAATTGAGGTGATCATTGATTTGATCAGAAACTACGGCCTCATTCTGGAATCGATTCGACGTCTCTGTTCACTGATACCTTGCTGGCAAATCACCCAATGCTCTGAAGAAATGAGAAATGGCTGTCCGGCGTATAACGACAGCAACAATCCCTGTTGGGTCGAAGAAAATACAAATTGCCGGAAAGAGGGATTGGATTGTCGCCGGTGTAAGGTCTATATCGATTGTCCTCAATCCTGGAAAAACCCGAAAGAGTTCCTGAAAAGTTTTTTTAAGAATTGACGGAAAGGTTGAATAGTATGGAGAGCGATACTGTCCAAAATCCGACACGCCGCAAATTTATTTTGGGTGGCCTCATTTCCGGTCTGGCGGGTTTTTTTATCATGCTTGTTTACCCTATCATCCGTTTCATCATGCCGCCGCCCATTCCGGAATCAAGCCAAAACTCAGTAAACGCCGCCACCATCGATGAATTGCAGCCCGGCAGCGGCAAGATCTTCCCTTTTGGAAACAAGCCCGCCATCCTCATCCGGCTGCCGAACGGAGAATACCGTGCTTTTTCCGCCGTTTGCACTCATTTACAATGCACCGTTCAATATCGCGACGATTTCAAGCTTATATGGTGCGCCTGCCATAACGGCAAATTTGACTTGAATGGTAATGTCGTATCGGGGCCACCTCCTGCACCGCTGGAGGCATTTGATGTGAATATCGGCGGTAAAGACGTCGTCGTATCCAAAAAAGCTTAGGAGAATGTGTCCAGGTGAAGATTTATGATAAAACCCTCGCATGGCTTCAAGATCGCATCGATCTTGATGGCATGCGACATTTTTCCGAGAAAAAGGTTGTGCCGGTTCACAAGTATCATTTTTGGTATGGGATCGGCGGCATCACTCTTTTTCTTTTTGTGGTTCAGGTCTTGACAGGCATCTTTTTGCTTCTCTATTACCGGCCTTCAGCCGAGAGCGCTTTCGAATCGGTCGAGTTTATTATGACCACAGTCAAATTTGGCTGGCTCATCCGCTCGATTCATAGCTGGGGTGCGAACCTCATGATCTTTTTCCTCTTTGTCCACATGTTCAGCACATTTTTCATGAAGGCTTATCGCCGGCCGCGGGAAATGACCTGGTTGTCCGGAGTGGTTTTGCTGATCCTGTCGCTGGGATTCGGGTTTTCCGGCTACCTGTTGCCGTGGAACAAGCTCGCTTTTTTTGCCACAAAGGTCGGGACGGAGATCGCTGCCGTTATTCCATTCATCGGCAAACA
>METF01000301.1:6533-7501 GCA_001771235.1 Candidatus Zhuqueibacterota bacterium RBG_16_48_16 | reverse complement strand
TGCAGGCCCAAAAAATTGACCACGTCCTTCCATTTGAGGATGTCCCCGCCGATGGCCCACTGATCCCCTTTTATCGGATAGCTTTTCATTTCCCTATGCTCTTGCCGTACCACAGGTATGACGGTCAAGCCAAAATCAAACTCGTTGTTCGCCAGCGGCACGCATTCGACAATGGCCACCATTTCTTTTTGCGTGAAGGCATGGTAGGAGCGCAAAAAGGCGGTAAAAAGCACTGCCGATGAGATCGCTAAAATGAGCAAAAGAGCTAGAAGGAGTTTAAACGGCGAGGTGCTTTTCCGACTGGCTGCCCGGCGGCTTTGGGGGGAAGCTCGCTTAGCTGCGGCCTGAAGCTTCAGGATCATAAGAGCCGCGATATATGTGATGATAAAAAGCAATAAATAGACGAGCCATGAGCTGGCTTGTGCAATTTTGTCCAACATAATCTTGCCTCACGGTATTCAATAGAGTCTGAACGATTGCTATTCAATTTAAAAATATGCTGTCATTGCGAGGCGTTTCCTTCGACAAGCTCAGGACAAGTTTTGCCGAAGCAATCTCCTGAAAAGTAAGGGGATTGCCCCGTTGGTTATTAACTACGGGGCTCCAATAAAGCAAATTGGACGGCAAATGATTCATTTCCTCCGCTCGCAAATGACACCGCTGATATAGAGTTTTCGTTCAAGCATTAACTACTCAGCCCACGAAACACACGAAACAAACAAAATGAATGAGAATAATATCACAGGTTTCATGGTTTGCGTGTCTTATTGATTCCTTTTTTTTCGTGTGTTTAGCGGGCAGAATGGCCACCGTTCAGGCGCTATTTCAGATTCAATCGCTCAAACAGCATCGCAAAGAGCAACGGGATCATGATCTCGTGATGGCCGATGAACTCCAAACCCTCGCCGCCGGTCAAATTGGGGCGTTGAAGGACATTGACATAAGGCCGGTAATGATGAAACATGTCG
>METF01000301.1:2626-6357 GCA_001771235.1 Candidatus Zhuqueibacterota bacterium RBG_16_48_16 | reverse complement strand
AATAGCCGCACCATCGGCAGAGGGGTGCTGATGAACGATATCCGTGCCGATGGCCACATGGACGGTCACCGGCACGCCATTCCTCACCCCTGCCGCCAACAAAGAATGGGCGCTATAGGGCGGGGCGTCGTTATCGATCCTGTCGCCAAGAATCTCTCCGAAGCCTTTGCCGGAGCCTTTGGCCTGGGCAATAGTCTCGTTGAGCAGCTCGCCGGTTTCAGCCGCCATGCCAAACGTGCCGTCTTTCAGCCCTTCGGCCACGTCTTCGGAGGTTTCACCCCAGTAGGCAAGCTCGGTGTCGTGAATAGCGCCGGCGCCGTTGAGGGCAATGGCCGTGATCAGCTTCTCCTGCATCGCCTTGATGAGAAGAGGCGACAACCCAACCTTGATGACATGCGCGCCCATCATAATGATGACCGGCTTGCTTTTCTCTTTAGCCGCCGCAATTTTCTCAACCAGGCGCAGCAAATCGGTTGCTTTTAAGCTTTTGGGCAAGGTGGCTAAAAAAGAAGAAAAAGAACCACCCGCGTGAAATGGCGCGGCCAGATCGCCAACGGCCAATTTGCTTTTTCTTTTGGAGATGGAAAAAGTTCGGACTTTCGACATGTCGATTAGATGATATTTGGACATTTTTTTTGCACTTATATAATTCACGTACCTGTTTAGCCAAGTGAAGTTAAAGGTAAAACATCAAATCCCAAGCTCCAAGTCCCAAATAAGCTCCAATGACTAAATTCGAAAGCTCAAACAAATCCAATCTTTTGATCATTGGTCATTTGAATTTTGGTTTTGTTCGAAATTTGGCGCTTGGGTTTTGGATTTTTGCTTTGACTCACTTCATTTGGCTAATAATTACTAATACTCTCTTTCCGTTAACCGCCCTGAATTAATGCACCTCTTTCAATTCCAATTCAATCGACCCCACTGCCAGTTGCATTCTCATTTTAACGATGAGCCGTCTCGCGTCGGTCGAATACCAGATCCAGATCTTCCCTTTGGGTTTGTAGGGTGTGCCCGGTTGAACGTCCGGCTCGACCAGCAGGCACTTGTACTTGCCGGCCGGCACTCGGACGGATTGGGCGCTATGAACTTTGAGGAGAAGCGGCAGAAATTTTTTATCCGAATAACTGGGGACGCGAAACGTCTTGTCTTCTGCCAATGGCAGAGTGCGGACGTAATAAAATATGGACAAAGCGTCCTGGGAAAACGGCTCTATGGCGATGGTATCGTCCTCTGCGTAAACCCGACGATTTAGATGGTCGAATTCGGCCACCCTGTCGGAGCGGTACTTTCCTTCGCGAACGTGTTTTTCATAATACCAGGGAAACAAGCCCAGGCTGTCGATGATGGATGTGGCCCTGTCCTCCACATGAAAAAACGTCGAAACGGTTTTGTTGCTGTTGATCTCGAAAAAGGCCTGGTAGCAGCGCCTGCCGTTGTAATCCAAAACCTGCGGCAGGGACAAGTGCGCTGTGCCCGCTTTAAGCGGGCCGAACTTGACCTGATAGACAAGGCGTTCGCCCGTATGAAACGGCCGGTAGACAGCCATGGAATCAGGGAGCAACACCTCAGAACTGTCGATGCCCGTGCTGAGAACAAGCTCACCGGCGATGAGACAATCTAAAAAAACAGCAGGCAAACCTGCAATAAAAATATAAAGCCAGAGAATGGCGATAAAACTAGACGACCTTGACGGCATGAGTTCTTCCCAGTTTTTCCTGTACTTTTTCGAATACCTGTTCAACGGTAATCAAGCTCATGCAGTTTCCGAATGTGCAGTCTTTCTTTTTGCATGTCGTACAAATTTCCGCTCGTGGCATGAGTACCGAGTCCGGCCGGTTGTAGGGACCCCAGCGGTTTGGCAGACAGGCTTCTATGGGGCAATACAATCCCACCACCTCGGTGCCGAGGGCGACGGCAAGGTGCAGCGGCCCGGTGCTGTTGGCGACAACCACGGACGCTTTTTCCAAAACACAAGCCAGCTCTTTGATGTCGAGCTGCCCATCCAACCGCACAACATCGGTATGTGCATGCGCAACAACGCGATCCACAAGCTCTTTCTCTCCTCTGGAGCCGGTGATAACGACAGGGATGTTCCATTCATCGAAAATTCTTTTCGCCAGCTTGCCAAAGCTTGCCGCGGGCCAATCCAAAGCCGAGCCGCCGCTGCCGGGATGAAGGACGATGTATCCCTGCTGCGGATCGATGGCGCGCTCCTTGAGAAGATGGCTCGCCCGCTCTTGGGCTGCCTGCGGTGTATGAAAGCAAAACTCAACCCTATCCAATTTAGCTCCAATCGCGGAGATCAGGTCGAGGTTCAAATCCAATTCGTGGCGACCGCTCTTTTTGCGGTGCTGTTTGACGCGAATGTTGAACAGGAATGAATAAGCCCGATAAGCGGTGCCAAGCCGAACGGGGATGCGGCTCAATACACACACTAAGGCCAGCCGCAAAGTGGGGTGCAGCACAATGGCGGCATCAAATCGGCCGGCGCGAATCCTTTTGGCAAGCTTTAACAGGCCCGCCATGCCGCCGTGTTCGCCTGCCTCATCATCGGTCAGGATGGCATCGAGGTGCGGGTGGCCCGCGACGAGCTGTTCGGCAGCGGGAGCGACGAGCATGGAAACGGATGCTGTCGGAAAGGATTTTTTGATAGCGCTCAATACCGGAGTTGACAGGATCACGTCACCCATGCGGTCCGTACGGATGATGAGAAATCTGCAGAGTTGTCGCGGGAGCTTCAAAATGGCGATTCGGATTTCATTTCAATTCAAATTCGGCTGTACTTCTTAATGATTTGGTCGAGCTTTGGCAGCAGGCGATCGATATGGGCATCAATGGTGCGGAGGATATTTCGGTAAACCTCGATGCTCAAACCGATCGGATCGGGAATGGAGACGACCTCGTCTTCGTTCAGCTTGTTTTCAAACGCCTTTAACAGAAACACCTTGCCTTCACAGCCAGGGAAAGTATCCAGCATGTGATGCAGATGGTTTTCTGCCATAACGAGAATGATATGAGCGTTTTTGACCAACTCCGCACTTAATCCCTGGGATCGATGGGAGGATATATCCACTCCTATTTCTTGCGCCGCCTGAATGGCTTCTTTTGACGGTGCGCTGCCCCAGATGCCTAGCGTTCCGGCTGAAATCACCTGAACCTGACTTTGGAGCTCATCCGGCAATTTCTTTTTGAGTATTCCTTCGGCCATGGGGCTGCGGCAGATATTGCCGGAACAGACAAAGAGTATTTTAAAAATGTTCTGTTTTTTAGTAGACATCCAGGACCGTGCTGATTTCCGGTTCAGAAATGGCGCCTTGGCGAATGATGCGAATTGGCGTCCGCGTTACATCCACCACAGTTGAAGGTATTTTTGAAGGGGTTTCGCCACCGTCAATGATAAGATCGAGCTCGTCGCCAAATACCCGGCTAACCTCGTGGGCGTAGGTCGATTCGGCCTCGCCGCTGCGATTGGCGCTGGTCGACACCAGCGGGAAGCCGCACGACTTTAATAACGCCAGACAAATCAGGCTATCCGGAACGCGCACGGCTATTGTTTTTGATTTTCGAAAGGCAAATTCCTGCAACCTCTCGGAAGCCTTGAATACGATAGTCAACGGACCCGGCCAAAACGTTTCGATCAGCCGATCCGCCACATCGGGAATGGTCTCCACAAGATCCGCCACCTGTAGAACATCCGCCGCAATGAGGATCAAAGCCTTCCTGGGATC
>METF01000301.1:760-2611 GCA_001771235.1 Candidatus Zhuqueibacterota bacterium RBG_16_48_16 | reverse complement strand
CGACTGACCGCCTGACTATCGAATGCGCTGCAACCGATTCCATACACGGTTTCCGTCGGATAGCCAATGACGCCGCCCTTTTTTAATATCTGCGCGGCTCGACCGATCAGGTCGGCTTCCGGCATCAACGGATTTATTTTAATGACCTTTCTACTCAATCCGCGCAAAATCCAGAATTTTATCCATAACCTCATCGACTGATATGGCCATCATACAGGCGTGCGTTTTAATGGGACATGATGGAGCGCCATGTACACCGCAGGGCCTGCAAGACAGTTGATGTTGAATGATCGCGTGTTTCGTCATAAACGGTCCAAATCCAAAAGCAGGAATGGTTGGCCCGAACAGAACGATAGTCGGCGTTCGAGCAGCCGAAGCCAGATGAACCGGCGCACTATCATTCGAAATCAGGCAGCGGCAGTGCGCTAACAGCAAGGTCGATTGCCGCAAGGACAGCAGGCCGGCGAGATCGATGACATCCTGCCGAAATCCCTGGGCCAACGCCTGGCAAAGTTTTTTGTCTGTTTCCCCTCCTAAAAGAACAACCTTGAATTTGCTTTCAACCAGTTTTTGCATCAATGCTTTATACCGATCTTGCGGCCATCTTTTTGTCTGCCAAACCGATCCCGGCGCAATGGCAATGGGTTTTTCTCCCAAATCGAGCTTGTGGCTTTTGATAACCTCAGCCACCGTCTGCTCATCCCGCCCGTCCGGAAAAATCTGCGGGGGAGAAGGCTCGGCATCGCCATCCGGTTGGCTGATAAGGCCCAGGTTCCTCTCGATCTCATGTATTCCCCAGCGGTGTTCTGCCTTGACATTATAGAGAAACCCGCCGGCGCTGTTATCAAAACCGATCCGAACCTTTGCGCCGGTAAAAAAGGCCAGCAGGGCTGTGCGCAGCGAACGATGCGGCGCAATGATCAGGTCGTATCCCCGGCGCCGCGTTTTTTTTAAAACATGAATAAAACCGAAAATTCCTCTGTCGTTATGTTTCTTGTCAAACAGGATGACGTTGGCAATATGAATATTGTTTTCGAGTATTTCAGCGCACGCAGGAATCACCATGACATCCAGACAGGAAGAGGGATATTTTTTCGTGACAGCTTTGACCAGCGGCGTGATCAGGAGAACGTCGCCGATGAACGCCGTTTGAACGATCAAAATCTTGCGAAAAGCCGAGCTACTCTGCCATTTCATGCTGTTTTTCGATGGAGGATGGTTTGGTTTTCCAGCGCTTGTGCATCCAAAACCAGTGGTCCGGATATTTGACGATATACTTTTCCAATACTTTTGTATGGCGCTGAGTCAGCAGTTCGATATTCTCCTCGCTGGCGCCGTGCAGGTCATTATGCTCGATACGTTCCAAAAAAACGGTATGGCACCCTTTGAGGCCGCGAACGGCTGCGCCAAAAATAATCGGTGCGCCGGTCTTTAAAGCAAATTGGGCAATACCGGGCGCTGTTGATGAGGGGTGATTGAAAAAATCAACAAAAACGCCTTCGTCATGAGCGTCCTGATCGGCAAGCAATGCGACGAATTTGTTCTTTTGCAAAGCCTTGAGAACACCGCGAATGGCTATGCCAAGCGGGATCGTTTCGATGCCAACCTCGGTCCGGTATTTGTTAATGACTTTGGTGACAAACGGGTTGCGCTGGTCCCGTGCAACGGCCATCATGGGAAATCCTCTTGCCCGGATAGCGGCGCCCATGAGCTCCCAATTGCCAAAATGCCCGCTTAAACAAAGCGCGCCTTTTCCTTCAAGAAAGGCTTCTTCCAAAAGCGGCTCGTTGACAAACTTGATCTTTTGGTCGAGATAGGCTTTTGTCATTTTGGGCTGGCGGATGAATTCGC
>METF01000301.1:404-663 GCA_001771235.1 Candidatus Zhuqueibacterota bacterium RBG_16_48_16 | reverse complement strand
GACGTCCATGCGAATCCTTAATCCGTGATAAATAATGCTCCCCAAAGCGCGGCCAAAAAACAACGCCATGGAGAGCGGAACGCTGCGGACAATCACCCCGGCGATATGAACGACAGCTATTTCCAGGTAATTCTGAAATTTTTTCATCGGGAAATGTAACAAACCAATGCTAATTTATCAATCAGATATTTCGTCCTCATCGGCCTCCTCCCACCTCTTGATGGTACGCCTGTTCCTCATCCTGATGGCGACAAAGGTG
>METF01000301.1:0-210 GCA_001771235.1 Candidatus Zhuqueibacterota bacterium RBG_16_48_16 | reverse complement strand
ATATCATAGAACTCGAGTAAATACTTGACGGCGGCATAGCTTTCCTGGTAGGCCAATTCGGCCTTTGCCTGGTGAAATTGCAAGACCCAATCAATCTCGTTGAGAGGAATCAGCGAGTTGCCTGCCGCGGCCTTTGATATGGCTGTCGAAGCTTCCCACCCATAATCTTCGGAATAAAAAAGCGCCAGGCCTTCGTCGAGCCAGCGGGGT
>METF01000300.1:7000-21065 GCA_001771235.1 Candidatus Zhuqueibacterota bacterium RBG_16_48_16 | reverse complement strand
CTTGCCGAAACAGATGTCTCCGGCGCATCTTCAGCCTGGCGTATCCGTCCTATGGAAAGCATTCCCACGAGCGACGGATTCTTTAAGCCTCTGGCCAATTTACCCTGCTTTTCCATGAATGATAAAAGCCGTGATGCCTCTGTCGCATCATCCGCAAAAATATCCGGGGAATCAAAAAACACCGGGGCCGTTTCATCGCTCCAGAACGGAAATAACGGGGAAAAGTAATTCTCTGCCGAAGGTGTAAAATCCGCCTTGCCGTTCAACAGGCTCGATCCCTGCATAACGTCTTTGCTCTTTTGGGCGATGTCGCTCTTTGCCGATGAGAGCTTGACGGTTTGTTCCTTAATGGCCGCAGGTTGCCCCGGTGAAACGTCTTGCACGTTTTTGCCGAGCAGCGAAGCAAAAAGGTTTTTTAAAACATTCTTTTTTGCTGTCGAAGACGATTTTCCGATGGTCTCTTGCTGTTTAGAGGAGCCAAATGCTTTGATCACATCATTCAACATGGTTTCGTTTCCTTTTATCAATCCGTTACGCCGCTAGCCATTATTCGGCCAATCTCGGTCGCCTGTTTTATGTTCATGGACTCCAGAATCTTTGCCGCCTGCCTCTGTCGAATTTTAAGCAAAATTTTCGCAGCGACCTCCATTTCAAGCTCACTGATAATGCGCGCCGCCTGTTTGGGATTCATCGAGCTATAAATTTTGGCGCTCGTGGCTATAGCCCGGGCTTGAGCTTCCGAATCATCGATGGCAGCGTTCTCGTCCGATTGACTTTTTTGAGTACTGTCAGAGCCGGGTGCACTTAAATTTTCTACAGAACCATCCGTCAAAAATTTATCATTTTGATCCTCGACGGTTTTCTTTGTCCAACCGACAAGCTCGTTGAATAATTTTTTTTGAGCCAGCGATTCTTCCCATAAATGATCGATCTCCCTCCTCCTGCGGCCGTTCTCGACCGCAAGGACGCGAATCTGATCCTCCGGACCTAGCACATTGTCCGCGGCGATGAGCTGAGAAGCTTCCTTTAATTCAGCCAAAAAAGCGCTGTCCTTCTCCATCTCTTTCCATAATTCGTCATCTTTTTCAGCTTGCGCTTTTCGGTCACGCATCAGCTCGGCTTTGTCTTGCTCAACCATGCTGTCGATCAGGGCATAAGCGGTATCCGCTCTAACCGTATCCGCGAAGGTCGAGTCGACATGAGCAAGGGAATCGGCAGCAGCAGAATCGTGATGCATTCTCGACAAAATATTCTGATTATTTCGCTGGATCAGGTAATATCCGCCGGCCGTCATAATAAGCACAGACCACAGGCCAAAGCCGACGTACTGGGTAATTTTGTGAGTCAAAATGCTTTTCACGTTCCGTACGAACGATTTTTCCGCGACGGACGACTCGCCTTGATCCTTGGCCTGGGCCAGCTCCGGTTCCTGTCCCGGATTCGGTTCCTGTCCCGGCTCCTGTTTCTGTTCTTGTTTTTGCTCTTGCTCTTTTTCCGGGTTTTCAGTCAAAATGATCTCGTCTCCGTAGAATTTCTTGATTTATGAATCGCTCCGGTTTCATCCTGTTGCTTTTGTTCCAATCGCTGAACCTCGTAAGCATGTTGTGCTTTGCGGTGTTCCCGAAGCTTTTCAACAGTCTTTTTTGCTCTCATCGTTTCAACCAGGGCATTTCGGGCGGAGGACAGCTTCCGCTCCGCCCTGTCCGTGTTGGTTCGCTGGTACCGTTTTTTCAATCTTTGATTTTCAAGAAACTTGTGAACGATATTGATGTATGCCGGGTTTTCTCCATGAGCCGTCGATTCGGCAATGAGGGCTAGCGTTTTACCTTCTTCCGCACATATAGCATTCAACTTTTCCGTCTCACTGTCAAACGACCGCTTTGCCATGGCCAGCTCTCGCTGCTTTTGTTTTTCCCTGATTTTCCGCACGCGCAGCAACCGTTCTAAAGGAAATTGAAACTGCATATCAACCGGCCTCTTTTGTCTTATATCGTTCTCATAAAAAACTATTGCTCGAATACATTCTGTAATGACGCCACACCTTGTCGGAAACTCACCTCTTCATACATTCCCTGTGACAAGTGCCTGTTCAGCTTCTCGATATGCTGAATCGCGAAATCAATCTTTGGATTAGAGCCGCGCACGTAAGCGCCAATGTTGATCAAATCTTCGGCTTCTTCATAAGTGGATAACACCTGCCGGGCTTTGGCGGCTGCGGCCAGGTGCCTTTCGTCCACGATCCCCGCCATCAACCGGCTGACACTCCTTAATACATCGACGGCAGGGTATTGATTTTTGGAGGCAATCTTTCTGGAAAGCACGATGTGCCCATCAAGAATCGAACGGACAATGTCGCTCACAGGATCGTTAAGATCGTCGCCTTCGACCAGGGTCGTATAAAAACTGGTAATGCTTCCGCATGCCGACGTGCCGGTTCTTTCGAGAAGTCTTGGTAACAGAGTGTATACCGACGGCGTATAGCCTTTTGTGGCCGGCGGCTCGCCGATCGCCAGGCCGATTTCTCTTTGCGCCATGGCAACCCGGGTGATGGAATCCATCATCAACACGACATTTTTGCCCTCATCGCGGTAGAATTCCGCAATGGTTGTGGCGATCTGTGCGCCGCGTATTCTCAGCACTGCCGCTTCGTTCGATGTCACGACCACAACAACCGATCGTGCCAGGCCCTCCTCGCCCAAGTCTCTTTCGATGAATTCTCTCACTTCACGCCCGCGTTCTCCAACCAGGGCGATGACGTTGACATCGGCGGAACCGTTGCGGGCGATCATGCCCAAAAGAACGCTCTTGCCCACTCCGCTGCCGGCAAAGATGCCGACCCGTTGTCCTTCGCCGCAGGTTAACAGGCTGTCGATGGCGCGAATGCCTGTTTGCAGCGGTTTGACAATCCTGGGACGCGAGAGAGGCTCGGGCGGCGTGTTATGAATATCCATTTTTCTCACGGTGCCCACAGGGCCTTTGCCGTCTATGGGATTGCCGAATCCGTCTATGACCCTGCCCAAAAGCTCCGGCCCGACACCGACGGTCAGGGGCTGCCGCGTCGATTCAACACCGGAACCGATACTGATTCCGTTGTTGTCCGCAAAGGGCATCAACAAAATCTTTTCGTCGCGGAGGCCGATGACTTCAGCAGCCATTTTTCTGCCATTCACTTTTCCGCCTATCCAGCAGATATCGCCGAGCGATACACTCGGCCCGGAGGATTCGACTAAAAGGCCTGAGACTTTTGTCACCACTCCTCTACAAGTGATGGTATTCACATCGAGCAACAAATTGTGCAGCCTGTCCGTTTGACGGCTTGTTTGTCGTATGTACGAGTTATTCATTGTGCAAATTTTCCTCGAGAAAAGCTTCAATGAGCTTTAGCTGATTTTCCACGCTTGCATCGACTGCGCCCAGGTGCGACCGGATCATGCATCCTCCCTGGCAGATTTCGGCATTCTCGGCCAAATCCCATTTCATATTTTTCGCTTCGATTTGCGCCGCGATAGCCCGGTTTTGTTCCAGCAACTTTTTGTCCGCAGGGTTCAGCTCGATGACGATATTCTTTTTTTCAGTGATGAATGTCAGAGCCTGGTTGATCGTCCTGGTTACAATCGCCGGATCGGTCTGCAGTTCTTGGGCAACGATTTTTTTTGCTGCTCTCATGGAAATTGACACCAGGTTGTTTTCAAGGTTTTTGGTAAATTCATCCAATTCTACGCCGAAATTTGTTATCGACTCATTTATACGAGTCAACAAAAAGTCAACCTCTTGCAACGCTCTCGTTGCTGTTTGTTTTTGAGCCAGCTCCTGGGAGCGGAGCAAAAGCTCCTGATGCTTCAGCTCGTTCTCTTTTGCCGATGTTCTGATTTCTTCTGTGGACAAACCGTTTTGGCCACCGGCGAACGATATATGATTCTCATCCCTGGTAATTGCATAAACCGGCCTGGCCAATTTTAGATACAATCTAGACATAAACCTCTTTCTCGCCAATCGCCGGCATGGCGATCTCGCCCTTTTGTACCAACTGCTTTATCTGCATCGAGATCTTTAACTGCATAGATTCGACGTCTTTTAGCCGCACTTTGCCCAGGTAGCCCACCTCCTCTTCCATCATCGTTCTGGCACGCTCGGACATGTTTTTATAGATTATCTCCTTTATTTCCGGTTTTGCTACTTTAAGGGCAACGGACAGATCTTTCAGATCGACATCACGAAGTACTCTTTGAATGTCCCTGTCTTCCAGCCGGCCAATCATCTCAAAGGTGAACATCAGCTTCTCGACCTCCATGGCCAGGTCGGGATCTTCTTTGGTTAAAAGCTCGATCATGCTTTTCTCAATTCCCTGGCCAACATGGTTCAGGATGCCTGCCGTCTTGTCGATACCACCGACCTCTTCGTGCTGTACTTTGACGTCCAGCATGGTGGAAAGCACGTGTTCCACATCATTGACCAGGCTCGGATCGATTTTGTCCATTCGAACCAGCCGAAGAATAACCTGGTTGCGCAACTGCGGATCGAGCTGGGCAAAGATGGCGCCGCCATGCTCGGGCTCCAATTGGGATAAAATAAAAGCCACTGTCTGCGGGTGTTCCTCATTAAGAATGTCTACAAACTGATCCTGGTGCAACTGGGAAATGCCATTCAAGTCGTGCATTTTTGAACCGCGCTTCACTTTCTCTATGATTCTGTTGGCATGGGACAAGTCGAACGCTTCGGTCAAGGCCTGCTTGGCGTATTCAATGCCGCCCAGGGCCATGTACCGTTTCGCCGCCACCATTTCCCTGAATTCGTCGCTGGCATTATCGATCTCGTCGGCTTCGATTTTTTCAAGATCGGCCATCTGGCGACTCAACAGCTCGACCTCCCGCTCGCTCATCTCGCGCAGGATCCTTGCCGCCACCGGCGTCCCCAGGCCGATCATAAATATGGCCGCCTTTCTCAATCCCGGAGATGTATGTATCTTTTCCTTTGACAATCTACTTCTCCAACATCCAGGCTCGAACCAGTTGTGCCGCACTCTGTGAATTATTTTTTACAAAATCGACAACCTCACTCTCAATCGGCTCAGCAGAGCCCGCATGAAGAGCGGGCAAGGACTTTCTCCTGCGGCCGTCAGCCATCAGATCGCCCCCGGCCGCATCTCCGCCGTAGCCGCCTAACTGGCCGCTCATGCCACGCTTCGCTCCGACCTGTAAGAGGATTTTCTTTGCCTTTTTGATTTTTGAGCGGACGATGAGAAAGCCAACCAGCAGCAGCGCGAAAACGGCTATTTTTTGAATGAATGGCATGTATTTTTCCCAAACCATCGGCGGCTCGGCGACGTCCGGCATCATAAGCGGATTTTCAAACGGAATACACTGAATATCCAGCTTGTCACCGCGCTGATCATTGAAACCTACAGCACCCCGGACCAGTGCTGCCAGACGCTGCAGCTCGCCTTGCGGCCGGGCTACGAACTCGAACGTTTTTTCACCGGAGGGCTGTTGCTTTTCGGTATACTTGCCGTTGACCAGTACGGCCACGGACAGACGCTTGATGCTGCCCACGTCGTTGATGATCCGTTCGACGGATTTGGGCAATTGATAATTCGTTATCGTGCGCTCGGTCGAGTTGTTGTTGCCGGCCGACGAATCCTGGCTTGTCTGGCTCTGGATCTCTTCGCTCAGCACAGCGGCATTTTCCGAATCATACATTTCACTGGTTCTCTCAATCCGGCGAAAGTCCAGGTCCGAGGCAAGTCGGACAACGGCATTTCCCGCGCCGAGCAATTGATCCAACATGGTCTGGGCTTTATCTTCCAGGTAATTTTCGACGCGCATCTGCAAATCCAGCTCGCCATCATCCAAACCAGCCATGGTGTTAGATCGGCGCTTTCGCGACAAGAGTTTTCCGTGATCATCGACAACCGTTACGTTCTCCGTGGTCAAACCTTCAATACTGCCGGACACCAGCATCACAATCCCGTTGATTTGATTTTCGCCCAATTGGACGCCGCGTCTCGTGGACAAAAATATGGAAGCCGTCGGCTCCCTTTGGTCTTCTTTGAACAGCCGCTGTTGCGGAAAAACGATATGGACCCTGGCCTTCAAAACTTCAGGGATGGCCTGGATCGTTCGGGCAAGCTCGCCTTCCAGCGCCCGCCGGTAATTCACCTGCTGCACAAATTCGGAAAGACCGATATCCTTTTTGTCAAACAATTCGTAACCGTTGCCGGTGTTCGTCGGCAAATTTTGGGCTGCCAGCTTCATTCTGTATTCATAGACGTTCTTGCGCGGCACCATAATTCCCCGTCCGTCCTGAACCAGCTTGTAAGCCACCTTATCGTTTTTCAATTCCTCGATGACAGCCTGGGCATCTGCCGGCTCGATGTCAGTGACCAAAATAGCGTATTCCGGCTGGGTCGCCCATTTCAACACGGCCACGGTGCCGACGATAGTGAGTATAAAAACCATCAGCATGGTGAGGCGTTGTGCCTGGGAAAGATGATGAAACGGTACGCTTAGATAGTCTTTGAACCGTGCAAGAATTTCTGCCATTTTTACCAGCTCCTCATCGTGTTTTCTTTGTCAACCCGCATAATTCATAAATTGACTGAATGTGCGAAGCGCCTGGTTTTCTTGCAGTGAAGCAATAAACAGACATAACTTTAAGTCATTTCAAAAAGTGCGTCACACATTTTTCAATGGCATGGATTTCACTCCACCTGCGGACGGGCGCGGGCCGAACGACGCCAAAATCGCCAGATTCCGGCCATCACTACACCTGGGTTCGCATAATTTCCCGATAAGCCTCGACCAGCTTGTTACGAACCTCGAGAACCAATTCGAGGCCGACGCTCGCCTTTTCCGCTGCGATCATGACGTCGTGCACGTCCTCGATCTCACCTTTGGCAAACTGCTCCGCAACTTGGCCGGCATCGAGCTGGAGATCATTCACATTGTCGAGCATCTCATTGATCTGTTCGGCAAACTTTTTTGAGGTCGAATCGTGTACGGTCCTGGTCGTGTCGAATGGAGATACTATTTGTGGAGATATTGTTGAAATCGTGCTCATGTTTTTCCTGTCGGGTAAGAATATTATGATTTCAAATCCAAATTATTGCCCAACACAAGCTCATTATGGGTCAGCGACTGGGTTCGGTAGGCCGGAACACCCCAGCCGTTTTTAGAATCGCCAAAAAGCTGGCTCAACATCGCCTGTTCTTCAGGGCTGATAACGTCGGCAAGAGACCTGGGCGTGCTCTTTTCAACCGGCGCACTCTCTTTGCTTAAATTGACAAGAGCAGACCTGGTCGAATGAACCGCTGCTTTGTCGCCGCCTGTCTTTTCAGCGGCCACTTTTTTGTCAAGCACAAACTCTGATGCGTTTTTCTGCCTGCTTGCCTGATTGTTGCGAATACTGTTCGGAGAATAAGTCGGGGATTCAATTTTCATCTTTTCTCACCTGTTTGATGATTCAGAGCAGGGGCGAAGCATCCTCCTCAGAGATTCTCTTTTTCTTGCTATGAATCATGCAAAGAATGCTTCGCCCCTACGACTAGTGAAGCGTTTCCAAATTATCGTTTACGCCAAGTTGGACTCTTGTTGTCATTGCGAGCGCTTCTCAGCGAAGCAATCTCTTGCCTCTCCGCTGGAGATTGCTTCTCAAAAAACGCCTCGCTATGACAGCTACTATCCGTAATGTTGTTTGGGAATAGGCTCACTATATATCCAGAGCGCGTTTAAACATGTCCTTTGCCGCATTGATAACCGTTGCATTCGCTTCATAAGCCCTGGCCGCAGACATCAATTGAACCATCTCGCCGATGGCATCGATGTCGGCAACCTCGATGTAGCCCTCCTCGTTGGCATTCGGATGAGTGGGAGCATATATCAATTTGGTCTTTTGATTTTCGTTTTCATAAATGTCCGCTTCCACGCCGACAGAGTTTTCCGTCGAAGCGCTCGCATTGTCATTGCCGTCGAAATGATGCTGCGAATTTTTCAACAGCCGGAGTTTTGAATTCGCAACCAGGTTTTTAAACCCGGAGCCTTTCCGGAGCGCGGCAAAACGTATCTCTTTTGATTGGTAAGGCTCTCCGGTTTCCTTGTCTATGCTTTCGCTGTTGGCGATGTTTTCCGCCCGTACTTCCAGATTCTTCCTTTGGGCGCTAAGCCCGGAGCCGCTGATGTCGAAAACACCGAATATTTTTCCGATAGACATCGTCCGAATCCTTAATTATGTTCGCCCACGAATACTTTCGTGCAACGCCTTAAACTTGCCGGCGACGATCTTGGCCGTGGCCGAGTAATAGAGCTGATTTTCTGCGGATTTGACCATTTCTTTATCCACGTCCACGTTGTTCTCGCCACTCACCAGCATCGTCGATTCATCTTCGAATACATCGGGTTTGCCGTCAACGGACTGGCTCTGCAGGTGCCGTGGGTCGGTCACACGCAGCATCGATGGATTATCCGCTTCAAGGCTGTTCAACACTTTTTGAAAATCAATATCCTTCGATTGATAGCCCTGCGTCTGGATGTTGGCAATATTCTCGGCAATCGCTCGCTGGCGGACGGCAGCCGCATCCAGAAACCTGGTAAATGACGGAATTTTTATTTTACTAAAGATCTTGTCAAACACAGTACACCTCGATGTGTAATGCCTCACTCATTGGCGGGGAGATGCCTGCATGACAGGCTGTTGCAGACTAACAAAGGCCGGAGAAACCAGTTCCCTCGCCCCTGGGGGAAGAGGGTTAGGGTGAGGGGATATCTACCGCTCAGCCATAAGTGAGGTATTGTCTCGACTGTCTCGTTAGCATGGTTTTCTGCCTGCATTCTAAGCAAGCAGCATGCCACTCAAACCTGCCGGAACGAGCGAAAATTGGGCTTGATTTTATTTGAATTACCTTACAGGAAACAGGAGAATATGATGAGAAGTTTTTTCAGGAGGGAAAAAATTCCATCCATCAGGAATTTTCTTCCCCTACCGGCTCCCCATACTCTTTGAGCTTGTTGCGCAGCGTTTTGACGGTAATCCCCAGGGCATCCGCTGTTTTGGTTTTGTTATAGCTGTTGCGTTTTAATGACGTTAAAATAAGCTGCTTTTCCGCTTCGTGTATCGTGATGTCATCTTCCGAGCTGAACAGGTATTCAAAGAGGTCACGATATTCATCGACAAAATGAAGGTTCTCCGCTGTGATGGTTTCGCCGGGCGTGACAACCACGGCCTTTTCGAAGGTATTCTGTAGCTCTCGGACATTTCCCGGCCAATCGTAATCCGTCAGCTTTTCCAGGGCATCCTGGGATAGCGTTTTTTTCACCTCATTTTCCCGGCAGTACATATCCAAAAAATGGCGCGCCAAAGGGGGAATATCGTCCTTCCTGGAGCGCAAGGGCGGCACCGTTATTTTGACGACATTCAGACGGAAATAAAGGTCCTTGCGAAATCTATTTTGTTTCACTTCTTCTTTCAAATCGCGATTGGTGGTAGCGACGACCCGAACGTCCACTTCGACACTCTGGCCGCTGCCGAGACGCTCGAATTTCTTGCTCTGCAAAACACGCAAGAGCTTGGCCTGCAAGTGCAGGCTCATTTCCCCGATTTCGTCGAGCATCAACGTTCCCGAATCGGCCAATTCAAACCGCCCCTTTGTACGGGCGTGTGCACCGGTAAAAGCCCCTTTTTCGAATCCAAACAACTCACTCTCGACCAGGGTGTCCGGCAGCGCGGCACAATTTACCTTGATGAAAGGCTTTTCCCGACGATTGCTTGCCTGCTGCAGTGCATCGGCAACCACCTCTTTTCCCACGCCTGTTTCGCCTTCTATCAACACGGTCGTTTTTGACGGAGCGATCATCGTGATTAGATTTCGAATGTGGTCGGTAGAATGGCTGACCCCTATCAAGCTCGAACCGTCGGAAGAAGCGGCCTGTGAGTTATTGTTCTGCCGGCGCTTGTATCCTATAACACGATCGATGATTTCCAGAATGTCTTCGGCGGAGAACGGCTTGGTCAAATAATCAAAAGCGCCTTTGCGCATGGCCTCGACGGCGTTTTCGATGGAGCCAAAGGCCGTACCGATCACCACGCTGGTATCCGGCTGCCTTTTTTTGACATATTCAAGAACCTTGATTCCATTGACGGCGGGAACCTTCAAATCGGTAATCACCAGGTCATATTTTTCCTTATCGATAGCCGTCAAGGCCGCTTTGCCATCTCCCACCGATGTGACCTGGCAGTCGGTTTTGTTAATCGCAGCCTCAATAAACCTTCTTACCACCGGGTCATCTTCGACGACTAGAATTGTCCCACATCCCTTTTTCCTGTCCTCACTCATCTAAAGGCAGTTCTATGCTTACTACTGTTCCTTGTGATTTTTTGCTCTCTATTTTTATATCGCCATTGTGGATGTTGATATAGTTTAGGGCAATGACCAGGCCCAAGCCTCTTCCCTGGTGCTTTGTCGAATAAAACGGCGTAAATAGCCGCTCCAATGTCCTGGCATTGATGCCTTTGCCGTTATCTTGAATTTTAATTGAGGCGACCTCCCTATTCGCTTCAGTGGATATTTCTTTTCCAATCGAGATGGTAATCATGCCATTCTTGCCCGTAGCATCAACGGCGTTTTTGAGGATATTCGTTATCGCCTGCTGCAGCAGTACAATATCCGCAGAGACCGACAGGTTCGTATCCTCAAGCAGCACCTGGTACTCACGCCCACTATTTTTCAGGAAATATTCTGTCACCTGTTCGACAAAAAGCCCCAAATCGACCTGAATGAAACAGGGTTTGACAGGCCTGGACAATAAATACAGATCCTCAATAAAACTGTCAATGCGAACGATGCACTCGTCGATGATGCGTAGTTTATCCAGGCTGCTCTTTTCGCCGAGGCTTTCTTTCAATAAAGAAACGGTTCCGGCAATTCCCGTCAAGGGGTTGCGAATTTCGTCGGCAATCGACCTGGCCATACGTGACAGTATTCTTACATCACTGATTTTCGCTAAATTTGTTGGCTCCATCTTCTTCCCCGGTTTTTAACGCCACAACAACATATTTTTACCATTCTTCCTATTCACCTGGCTGATCATAAGAAAATGTCAAATGGATCACCTCTCCGCAGGTACATTTAATTTTTACTCCCGTGATCAGGCCATCTTTTTTAAGGTATACAACTTCCGGCTCGCGATTCGCCTCTCCCCTGTTTTCCGTTTTATCGCTCAAATCGGGGAAATGTGGAGAAGCCGTTTCTATTTCATCCACATTTTTTTTTATTAGTCTGCCTGAAGGATTCATGCCCCCTTTCTGGCCTGTTTGTTGGCGTAGCCAGCTTTTCAAATCCTGAAACTGCTTTTCATTGTCCTGTCGATCGCTTGGCATGTTCTCCCGTTCCTGCTCATTAACTTTCAAATTATACATATATACGGCTAAGGCGAACTGTTAGCGTACAGTTTTTCAAGAAAAAAGTCGAAAACAACCCCGGTGTTTCATGCACCTTCCGGCAACCTTTCAGTGAATTATTTTTATAAAATACCCTCAAAGAAAGAAACCGCGCCACCTTTTTTCCGTAAAAATCAGCAAAATTTGCTTCTCTCAATTTATCTGAAAATCCACGCATTGAATCAATCTCATTATAGAAAGGAATTTGATTATGAAATCCCAAAAAGTTTTTGCTTTATTTCTCGCGGGAATTTTTGCACTCTTTGTATTCTCCCAGGTTGCCACTGCCGATGTTGAAAAAACCATCAACAAATCATTCCAGGTTCATGAGGGCGGAACGCTGACGGTCGAATCGGACCTGGGATCGATCAAAGTATCGTCTGCGCCGGGTGATGAAGTCAGGATCGAATTGATTCAGAAAGTCGAAACATCCAGCGAGCGAAAAGCCGAACGTATATTAAGAGACCTCGACGTCAGGTTTGAAAAACGTGGAGACGACGTAACGGTCATCGCCGAGTACGAAAGAAACGAGGGATTCTTTAATTGGGGAAGAAATCCTTTGAAGCTCGAGTACATTATTTCCGTACCTTCCGTCTATAATGTGGCTCTCAAAACATCAGGAGGCAGCATTTCAGTCGACGATCTGGAGGGAACAGTCAACGCGCACACCTCCGGCGGAAGCTTGAGTTTCGGCAACATCAACGGACCTGTGGATGGCAAAACATCCGGCGGCAGTATTTCATTGGATGGCTGCGACGGCCCGGCGCTGGTGCGGACCTCCGGCGGCAGCATTACCCTCGGCGATGTGAACGGCGATGTGGATGCCCGTACCTCGGGCGGCTCGATCAACATCACCCAGGCCAAAGGGAGCGTGGTGGCAAAGACCTCCGGCGGCAGTATCAACGTCAAAGAAGTGATGGGCAATATCGATGCCTCGACATCCGGCGGCTCGGTTACGGCGCACCTGACGACCCAGCCGACCAACGATTGTCGTTTGACCACGTCGGGCGGATCGGTCAATGTGTACATGACGGAAGATGTGAAAGTCAACCTGGATGCGAAAACCAGCGGTGGCAAAGTGCGAACGGATTTTCCCGTAACCATTCAGGGAGACATACACCCATCCAGCCTGCAAGCGGAAGTCAATGGCGGCGGACCCGAGCTGTACCTGAGAACGTCGGGTGGAAATATCCATCTTTATCGGTTGTAGCAAAACAACTCTTGAGCTTTACGAAACCTGTGGCTCGAAGAAAGTGACCGATCGCAGGGTAATCTGAGTGTTTTATTTAACGGCATTTTGAAAAGCTGGATCAACATCAAATTTCAAGAATCAAATAGGTCAAAATGATTAGAGTCAAAATGATTTTGTCTTTGCCTCATTTGAGCGATTTTGACTTGGAACGTTCACTTGCAAGGCACCATGTCATTCTGGAAGAATCTCTGTTTTTATGCGCAAAATTACAAAGATTCCTCCTGAATGACACTTGAATCGCTCTATTTGGGCTTTAATTATTTTGACTTTCTTTTCAATGCCGAGTAATTTGAGTTCTTGCGATTGATTACAGAATCTTTCGTTCAAGATCAGATTCTTACTCAAAATCTCACTACCGGACACTTTTTGGAATCGAAGTGATTTCAACGTGTTTGTCATGCTCGAAAGCTTTAATCAGGCATCTAAAGTGGCTTAAAAATGTGGATTCCCGCTAAAAACATGCGGGAATGACACTTATCATCAGACAAAATGAAAAAGTGTCCGGTAGCAAGCTCAAAATTAAAATGGTTTCCCCCTCCAAAAGAAATCCGTTCGATCTGTTTCATCCGTTAAATCCGTGTTCCATATTGCTTCTGGCTTGTCCCATTCAGGTTTTAATAGTTTTGCCCAAAATAGTTTTGCTCTTCCTCACGAAACAAATTTTTCCCTTTTCTGCAGATTCAACAATCCCCACAATAGAGAAAGCACCGTCCCGACGACGAGATAGATACGATTTTTCATCATGATGTCCGCCCAGACAATCTCGCTGACGTTCGCCGGCACGTGAAACGGATTGAGGAACAGGTTCCATTTGCTTTCTACGAGACCCTCACTCATGACCCAAAAAAACAACCCGATCACCACCATGACGACAGCCGTTCCGTAGCCGTTGCGAATGACAGTGGAAAACATAAAAGCCACACTCCCCAGGAAAAATATCGGGAACATCAGTTGATAGGTCATTTTGAAAATACTGAAATAGGTGATGGCCACATAGCTTAGCGCACCCAAAACAAACATGAGCATAAAAACGATGATGTAAATAAAGACAAAACGGACCAGCCAGACTTTGTAGCGGTAATTCGGTATGCCAAAAAGAACCTCCAGCGTCCTGCTATCGGCGTCGTTCTGGATGCCGAAAATAGTGGGATAGGCAATCAGCAGTATGCCTGGGAATAGCAGCAGGTAATAGACCGACTCGTCCGTCGGGTTGGCATCAGAGCCGAAGAGAATAATCAGGGTGACAAAGATAAAAAACAGGAAAGCGGCCAGTAAAAAGAGAAAAAACTTGTTGGCAAAAATGATCTTTAAATTCAACTGAAAAAGCTCCCACACCAGCCTGATGTTGTTCAGGGCACTGTTTTTTATTTCTTGTTTTGCCATTTT
>METF01000300.1:6524-6753 GCA_001771235.1 Candidatus Zhuqueibacterota bacterium RBG_16_48_16 | reverse complement strand
TGTATTTATCGGCTTTTAATGACCGTCGCTTAATTCCGGGCGATAAGCCACAGATAGGCATCTTCCAGCGTCGGCTGAACCGTGATCGCATCGTCCAGGGGTTTGGAATCCGCAAGGCATCGGATGCGGATTTTTTTGTCAATGCGCACGTGATGAATGATCCTCAACCGGTCTCTTATCGCTTCGAATTCTTCCGGCTCCATCACCGCCTGCCACACCTTGCCCTGCG
>METF01000300.1:3327-6296 GCA_001771235.1 Candidatus Zhuqueibacterota bacterium RBG_16_48_16 | reverse complement strand
TCTGCGCGATGCCGATGCGCTGCTTCATGCCGCCGCTGAAGGTGCCGATCTTTCTGTCTTTCACCTCGTCGAGGTGGACAGCGCCCAACACATAGCGGATTCGCTCCTCGCGCTCCCGAGCATCGATGACGCTCTTGAGAATGGCCTGGTATTTGAGAAACTCGTAAGCGGTCATATTTTCATAAGTGCCGAATTCCTGCGGCAAATAACCGATCAGGCCTTGCAGCTCCTCGCGTTTTTCGTTCAGGTCAATGCCGTTGATCCACACTTTTCCCCGGCTCTGTTCCAGAATGCCGCACAAGATTCGCATCAGCGTGGTCTTGCCGGCGCCGTTGGGGCCCAATAAGCCGAACATCCCGCTTTCGATCTGCAGCGAAACGCCGGAGAGCGCCTCAAATGGATTTTTCTTTTTACCGATAACGGGAATCATATTGACAAAACGATAAAAAGTCCGTTTCAAGCCGGAAAACCTGCCGGTGACGTGGGCAATGGAAATGCCCTTTTGATGCAGTTGTGCGGAGGTTGTGTATATGGTCAAGGCAAAATACCAGAGCAGGCCGATAAAAATCAAAAGCGGCGGCTTGCCCCACTTTACGTAATAAATGGCCAGAAAAATAAACGGCATTCCCCACAGCGCTATTTTGTACAGGGTAGAAAACGATGGGACGAAAAAGCGAGCGGAACGGCCCGCTTTGACAGGGAACAGGTTATGAGTGGTTTTCAGCAAATGCAACAGGTAGAGATAAACGATGTGGCTGAGGACGAACGCCCAGAAAAAACTGCGTAGGTAGAAAAACACAAAATAAGCCATAAAGCCCGCCAGGGGGATCTGCCATAGTAAATTTTGTAGCTGATGCTGGGAGCCTTTTTCAATAGTGCCCGCTTCCCTGGCGATTTTCCTGCCTTTTTGCCAGCCTTTTGAAAACCGGCTATGATCGTCGTACACCTTGACCAAATTGCGGATAACGATGGTGATCTGTTCCTGACCACCCAGGATTTTTTGCTGTGCGCGACGAAGTGAGATCAAAACAAACCAGGTCATGGCCGGAATAACCGCAGTGATGAGCACGAGGTAAATGCTTCTCCACAAAAAGCTGTCGACCCGATCGTAGATGAGATAGCAGCCCAGGGCAAAGCTGACAAACTGAACGATCTTGATCTTCCAATTCAACCGCTTCATCCATTCAAGGGCGGTCTCCAGGCCTACATAGACCGTGGGAATGAACACCAGCGTGAACAGCGTGCTCATGCCAAGACCGCCGATCACCGTGATGGCGAAAGGAGCGCCTATGGTGGTGACGTATTCCGCTTTTCCCATGGCCAGCGGGATGAGCGCGATGATCGTCGTGATGGTGGTAATCACAATCGGGCGCAGCCGGGCATGGCCGGCCATCATCAACGCTCGCGCCCGGCGATAGCCCCGCTGCCGCAGGATGCGCGTATAGTCGATGAAAATAATTCCGTTATTGACCACAACTCCCAACAGGATCAGGAATCCGATCAAAGTGTTGGCGTTGAACAGCGAGTTGTCCGTCAATATGAGCGCCCAGAGCGATCCGACGGCGGCGAGCGGTATGGTGAACATCATGACAAAAGGGGTAAAAAGAGATTCAAAAACCGAGGCCAGGATCATATAAATGAGAATAACGGCGGCTCCGATCAGGAAATAAAAATCCTGCAGCTCGTTCTCGTCGTGCACAGCCGTGACCGCAATTCCCGCAGGGATATTCATGTTGGCGATGATTTGATCGATTTCGGTGCGCGCCGCCTCGATCAAGGTGTTGGATTCGGTCACGTCGCCAAGAAAACTGTAGGTAATTTCGATCTGTTTCTCCTGGTTAACGCGGCTGATTCCCGACATTCCGAAAGAAAATACCATGTTCGCCAGCTCATCCAGCCGGTGCAGTCCGCCGCTCTCCGACGGTATCTGCAGGCTTTTCAGCTCGTCGATGGTTTTCTCCTGCTCCTCGCCCGTCCTCAGAACGATGTCATAGTCGTCAAGGCCGATCTTAAAAGACGTGTTCGCGGAAAACTCGGATTGAAAGCCCGCCAATTCGGCGGCGATGTAATTGGGGCTTATGCCGTACTGATGAATGGCCTGGTTATCGAATTGCATAAGCAATTCGGGCCGGTCGTCGGCCAGGTTGAAAGAGGTGCGGTCGATGGATGAAAGGTCATCTATCTGGGCGCGGATGGCCTCGGCGATATTTCTCATCCTGGCGAAATCACGCCCCTTGATCACCACCCGTTCTTCCGGCGTGCCGAGTCCGAGCATTCGCTCGAAGCGCATAGTCGATCTTCGCATTTCTCCGCCGCGAAATCTTTGACTCGATTGCGGCTGGTCAAAGCTGGTTTCGGCGATGCGGAAATCCCTGAGCTTTTCCTGGATATCCTTTTTTATTTCCGCTATGTCGCGCTTGTCAATGTCGTAGAAATCATCTTGCAGTTTTATGGTGAGCACGGCTTCTTCTTCATAGACTTGGCTGACGAGGTCCTGCTTTTCTTTCAGCGTTTCTATTTTCTTTTCAATCTCGGTAACGGCCAGGTCCGTCGCATCCAGCGTCGAGCCATTGGGCATGGTCACGTAGAGGTTAAATTCTTTCGACTCAACCTCTCGCGGAGCATCGACGCTCAGCGTAATGCATAAAAGCAAACTGGCAAAAAAGAGCACGACCGCAATGGTCACTGTTTTTGCAGGTTTTCTCAGGGATGTTTTGAGCAAAAGATTATAAATCTGAATGAGCCGGTTCCTGGTCGAAACGATGTGAAATCCGGCCAGCTTTGCGCCTCTCCCGGCGGCTATCAATCGGTGCGCCGCCATGGGAATGAGCAGCAGGGCGACCAGCAGGGAGACGAGCAGAGTGGAAATGATGGAAACACTGATGTGCTTGCCCAAAATCCGAACGAAGAAATCCGAGGAAAAAACAAACGGCAGAAATACGATCACCGTCGTCAGGGTTGCGGCAAAG
>METF01000300.1:1871-3260 GCA_001771235.1 Candidatus Zhuqueibacterota bacterium RBG_16_48_16 | reverse complement strand
ATATTTTCCAGGACTACGACGCTGTTATCCAGCAGCATGCCCACGGCCAGAGCCATGCCCACCAGGGTGAGGCTGTTCAACGAGATGCCGAAAGCATAAAAAAAGTTGAATGCGGTGAAAATGGATATGGGGATGGCCAGGGCGATGATGGCCACCAGCCGGATATTTCTCAGAAAAAACCACAGAATAGCAATGGCCAAAAGGCCGCCAACGACCGCCAAGCGAATGATGAGATCGATATTCCTTTCGATAATCTCGGCGCTGTCGTACTGGATGACGATTTCGGCATCCTGGGAGGCCAGCTTTTGGTTGAGGTCGCCGATCACCGCGCGCGTCCTTTTGCTGAGATCGATCAGGTTCTCGCGGCTGTCGCGCATAAGCTGGATCGTGACGGCGTCCTTGCCGTTGACCCGGCTTATGGATGTCGGCTCCTTGGCGCCGACAAACACCTGGGCAACATCTTTGAGCCGGACGGGGGATTTTACATAGACGTTTTCCAAATCGGAGACACTGGCATAGTCCGCCAGCATATTGACAAAATATTTTTTCTTGCCATCAAAGGCACGGCCGAGGAAAGTTTTGTCGATGGAATTCCGGCCCAGCGCGCTGCGAATCTGGGCAACCGAAATGTTATGCGACCGACAGGCCTCTTCATCGACAAGGATCTCGACGGACTTTTGCCTGCCGCCACCCACCTGCACCCCGGCGATGCCGTCGATATTTTCCAGCTCATCGGATACTTTCTGTTCCGTAAGCTGTCTCACGCGATCAACGCCGCCACCGCCCCTGACCTGCAGACTCATGAACATGTTGGTCAGTTGCTCGGTGTCCACTCTGTAAACCCTGGCGAAAAATCCGTCCGGCAGTTGCGATCCCAGGGCGTTGATTTTTTCTTCGAGGCGCAGGTAGGCGTATTTCAAATCCACGTTCTGCTTGAAATAAACGGTAATGGCCCCCTGCCGGCGATCTACGGTTGATTCGATGGTCTCGATGCCTTGCAGCGACGAAATGGCGCCCTCGACCGGGATGATGGCCTGGCTTTCGACGTATTCCGGATCGTACTCCTGGGAAGCCCCCACCTGGACGAACAGAACCGGCAGCTCGACGTTGGGAAAAAGCTCGGCAGGCAATTGTTTATAGGAGATGACGCCCAGAAGCGTCAGTCCTATAAAAAGCATGCTGATGAAGGTTTTTCGTTTTATGACAAAGTGAGTAGGGTTCATTTGGCTCAAACAGTGTTAGCGATATAGGCCGTATACCAAATTCCAAAAAGCAAGCACCAAAATACAAATAAAAACCAAGTCACAAGGACCAATGACCTAAACAGTCTTTTCCATTATTTGCATTTCTCTACAATAGCTGAAAAGATTTTTTTCAATTCATCAGCTT
>METF01000300.1:1199-1660 GCA_001771235.1 Candidatus Zhuqueibacterota bacterium RBG_16_48_16 | reverse complement strand
GTTGGAGATCGTCCTGGGCAACGTTTTGACGAAAAGCCGCACGGACTTGGCAAACTGAAAAGTTCTCTCCTCAAGATCATACTTCCGTTTAGGATTTGGGGAATTGGTCATTGTCATTTATTTGTCATTTGGAAATTGTGATTTGATGCTTAATTCACAAGGGTGCTTGTGATTTTATAGCACGTTTGTTTCGCCTTGCGGCCTGTGCTATGGAAAAAGAGTTATCCAATGTAGTTCCTGCGAGCGGCACTCTTTTGTTTGACCAGATCGATCTGATAATACACACACGGAATGACAACCAGCGTCAGCAACGTCGAGCTCACCAGCCCGCCGATCACCGCCAGGGCCATGGGAGAGCGCAGTGCGGCGCCCTCGCCGAAGCCGATGGTCAAAGGAAGCAGGGCGAGAATCGTGGTCAGGCTGGTCATGATGATCGGCCGAATGCGGCGCTGGCCTGCTTC
>METF01000300.1:0-1140 GCA_001771235.1 Candidatus Zhuqueibacterota bacterium RBG_16_48_16 | reverse complement strand
GGATAATCGAGTCGTTGACCGCAATGCCGATCAGCATTATAATGCCGATGTAGGCCATGACGTTGAAGGTC
Organism: Candidatus Zhuqueibacterota bacterium RBG_16_48_16; assembly: GCA_001771235.1. Taxonomy (GTDB): domain Bacteria; phylum Zhuqueibacterota; class Zhuqueibacteria; order Residuimicrobiales; family Sediminimicrobiaceae; genus Sediminimicrobium. Next base: position 1,069 of record METF01000300.1, on the reverse strand, counting down.
TTGCCCAGCAGGAAAAACGTATAAACGGCGCCGACTCCGGCAAAGGGTATGGTGAGGAGAATCGTAAACGGATGCAGCAACGATTCGAATTGGGAAGCCAGCACCATATAAACCAGCACCAGCGAAAGCAACAGCGCGAATTTTAAATTGCTAAAGGCCTCCTCTCTTTTTTGCTCCTCGCCGGTGATGTCGTATTGGACGCCCGCGGGAAAGTCGATCTTTTTGATGCTTTGCTCGATATGGGCGACCACTTTGTCGAACGGCATCTTGCCACCGATGTGCGCGGTGATCCTGCCGATGCGCCGTTGATTGACGCGGTAGATCATTTCAGGAGCTTTCCGGACTTCCAGGCTGGCAAGATCGGTAATCCCCACTTTTTGCCCACCGGATTCAATGGCAAGTTTTTCCAGCTCGGATACCGCCACTTTGGGAAAATGGATTGTAATGTCTTTCAACTCTCCTTCATAATCCAACTGGCCGGCGTCTCGGCCCGCCAATTGATCCCGCACCTGGCTGGAAATCTCATCGAGACTGACGTTCAACATGCCTGCGCGAAGCCGGTCGACGACCAGGTCGATTTCCGGACGGCCCTCGTCGAAACTGGTGGTGACGTTGTACAGATCATCCATCGCCAGCAGCTTTTCTTTCACCTCATCGGTCAACTGTTCCAGCACGTCGATATCATCCCCCTTGATCTCCACGATGATCGGCGCCGCCTCGATGCCCAGGGTGCTCTGCAAAGCGGTCTGTTCCTGCACGATCTGGTATTCGATATCCGACAAAGGATCGAGTAGGCGGCTTAACCTGGCAATAACCAGGTCCGAAGAAACTTTCATTTTTTTATTGAAAACCAGTTGGATCGAGGCGGTGCCTTCATTTTCAAAAGGATTTTCGCCGCCCAGCGTCAAATCCACCGACGGGCCGATCTTGCTGTAGATAAATTCCAGTTGGCTGCTAAAGGCCGATGAAATCAAAAACTCCATATCCTCCACCGTCTTTTCCGTCGTCCGCAGATCGGTTCCTTCCGGCAGCTTCAGGTCGATGGTATATTCCCTCGCCCCGGATTTCG
>METF01000299.1:4437-8949 GCA_001771235.1 Candidatus Zhuqueibacterota bacterium RBG_16_48_16 | reverse complement strand
TTTATGTGAAATCCGGTGCTGATAAAAGAAAAGTTACATCAAAAGAAGAGCTGCGCAGATTATTTGAAGAGGCAGATATTCTTCATGCCGATCAAATTCCTGTTGAGGAATCTACGCTTGACGATTTGGATTCTGATTATTTTGATCAATTTTACCAAAGAGAATATGGACATGGCTACAAGGAAGAGGGAATAAACCTGAACCAATTGCTTGCCAACCTTAATTTAGGCAAAAAAAACCGCTTAAATCTCGCCGGTGTTTTGCTTTTCGGGAAGAACCCACAAAAGTACAAACCACAGTTCAGTATCAAAGCGGTTCATTTCATTGGTGATGAAGATACATCTGATAAATACCTGGATAGTGAAGACATCGGCGGTAAGCTTTCCAGCCAATTTATCAATGGCATGGCATTTATCAAACGCAATCTCAGAAAGGAGCAGAAAAATCAGCACAGAAATACTATTGGTGAGATAAAAATCGCTGAAGGAGTGTTTGAGGAATTACTAGTCAACGCACTGATTCATAGAAATTATTTTACAAACGCACCGATTCGCTTGTTTATTTTCAATGAGCGCATGGAACTCATTTCACCGGGCATCTTGCCCAACAATTTAACAATCGAAAATATCAAAAGCGGTGTCTCCAACCAGCGTAACGCCATTATTGCATCTTTTGCCACCAAACAAAAACTACCTTTTGGCCTTCCCTATCGGGGGATTGGTACAGGTATCAAACGCGCATTATCTCTTTATCCTAAAATTGAATTCTTAAACGACATAGAGAACAACTTTTTTAAAGCGATTATTAATTTTTAAGTTTCTTATAAGAATGCTTGCATCGCTCAATTAGATTGATTATTTTACCCTGACAAAAAATAATAGAGCATCTCGAGTCATCTGCATTTCACCCTCTTGAAAGGTATATATAGCCAAATGAAATACGGACATGTCAAATTTTGGGACATTTCCAAAGGTTATGGTTTTATAACGACCGACGACGATCAGGATATCTTTGTTCATAAGAGTGGACTGGATATCACCCTGAAGCCGGTTGATTTGCGAGAAGGGCTTCGCGTCAGGTTCGATGTCAGAAGTGACATAAAAGGGGATAAAGCCATAAACGTGCGTAAGGCTTGATGGCAATTACATACCTTTCTTCTCTGTAAGGCTTCTTTGGCGGGCATTGCTCCCTGAGCGGAGCTTGGAGCTTACGTACCACAAATTTTCACATAAAACAATTCCTATTGCACCAATACATCCGGGTTGGGTCGTTAACATAAGAACGTGTGAAGAGGATTGTGACGATGTCTGAGCTATTTGTAAAGATCAAGGACAAGCAGCGTGGACCATACTCATCAAAGGAGCTTCGCGAGCTCGTTCATAACGGAGATTTTGGCGCTCACGATTACGTTTATGACAATGACAGGCAGCAATGGGTTCGTGCCGGCCAGTCGGAACACATTCAATCATTATTTGAAAAAAGCTTCATCCCCGAACATCAGCGTACCGTATTTGCTGTTGGAGGCGGCAAGGGGGGCGTTGGGAAGACCAGTCTCACCGCTTCGATAGGCATCGCCCTGGCGGCGCTGGGTTATGAAGTCGTCATTGTCGATGCCGATTTAGGCGGCGCGAATTTGCATACCTGCATGGGCATTTTGGAGCCGGAGAAAACTTTTTATGACTTTTACACTCTGCAATGTGAGGCGCTGGAAGATATTCTGTTAGAAACTCCGGTCGAGAATTTGCGATTGATCAGCGGGGCATGCGGCACCCTGGGCCTGGCCAACCCGAGATATACACAAAAATTGCGTTTCATATCAGAGCTGAAAAAAATAGCCGCCGATTTTATCATTCTCGACCTGGGAGCGGGAGCGTCGTATAACGTCATCGATTTTTTCGTCGCCGCAGAACAGGGCATCGTCGTTACCACGCCAGAACCGATGGCCATTCAGGAAACATTCAATTTTATCAAGATCTCACTGTTCCGCAAGCTTTTGCGCCTGTTTCGCGACAAGCCCGCGGTGTTGACCCTGATTGAAAAATATGCTCTTTCCAGCCCCGGGCGAATGAATTCGTCCATGGATGAGGTTTTAGCCGATGTGAGAAGGCTGGATGTGGAAGCCTCTTCGCGGATGGAAGGGGTGCTTGATAAATTTCGTCCGAAACTGATTTTGAACATGGTTCACTCGCACAACGAAACAAGAGAGGGTGCGGCATTACGAACAGCCGTTGAAGAATTGCTTGCCATTAATATGGATTACCTGGGCTATGTTGAGTACGATGACAGCGTCAGAAAAGCGGTTAAAGAATTGAAGCCCTTTATCATCGCCAACCCAAAATCCAGGGCATCGCGCAGCGTGGCCCAGCTCGTATCCGTCAGCCTGCTTGGCAAAAACGGCTGGAAAGGTTTGCGCGAGCGAAAAAAAATGATACGGAACATCCGCTCTGATGCCAGCGAATACCCGCAAAACAGTTTTCCCGAAAGCGATGTGATCTGCTCGGTGAAATGTTTCTATTGGGGCGACTGTGATTATCAGAACGGTGGACACCCCTGTCCCGTCAGGCACCTTGACCCTATTTTCAGGAAGCAGTCCTGAAATAAATTTACATTTTCATACATTTTTAGTAAGTTACAGGTGAGCCTTTTTGGCTCACCTTTTTTATTGGCTTTATGGTCTTACCCCAAAAGCCCTCTTTTCCAATGAATCTGTCAGGTATAATGTGGCACCTCTATCCGCACTGTTTAGAAAATTTTTCCGCAGACTAACGCCGGCTCATTCCCTGGCGATGAGTTTTATCATCGTCATTTCCCTGGGAACTTTTTTTCTCAGTTTTCCGATCAGTGTGGCTCATGGCAAACTGGCTTTTTTGGACGCCCTGTTTACAGCGACTTCGGCCACCTGCGTCACCGGGCTTGTCGTCGTTGACACGGGCACGACCTTTTCGCAGTTTGGGCAAATTATTGTTTTGATACTCATTCAGATCGGCGGAATCGGCATCATCACATTTTCCACTTATTTCGCCTATCTTGTTATTGGCAAATTATCCGTTCGTGAGCATGTCATTGCCGAACAAGCGCTTGGCAGAGGCCCTTTTCCAAAGATCGGCCGGCTTTTTGTCACCATCGTATCCAGCACCTTCATCATCGAAGCCATCGGTGCCGTGATACTGTTCTTCGCTTTTCTTCAATATTGGCCGTCGCCCAAAGCCGCTTATCTCGCGGTTTTCCATTCCATATCCGCCTTTTGTAATGCGGGCTTTTCATTGTTTTCCAACAGTCTTGAAAACTATCATGGCGATATCATCATCAACGTGACTGTTATGAGCTTAATCATTATTGGCGGCATGGGCTTTTGGGTTTTTGTCGATCTTAAAAATGTGCTCGGACCCCGCCGTTTTCGCGCTCTGACGGTCCATAGCCGAATCGTCCTTAAGATGACATTTTCGCTTCTCCTGATCGGCTCCCTGGCCATTCTTATTTTCGAATGGAACAACGCCCTCAAGGATTTTTCCCCGGCGAACAAGTGTCTGGCGGCCGCATTTCAAGCCACCACCACGAGGACTGCGGGATTCAATACCGTGCCCATCAACGGCCTGACCAACGGTACGCTTTTCCTGATGATGATTCTTATGATGATCGGCGCATCGCCCGGCTCGTGTGGCGGCGGCATCAAAACAACGACATTTGCTGTGTTAATAGCTATGATTTCGTCGAAATTAAAAGATGAAAAACAAGTCCGTTTGTCAAACAGGGGGATTCCAGACTCGATCGTCTCTAAAGCAATCAGCATCGCATTTTTCTGGCTGGTCGCCGTCACGGTCGCGGTAATGGCGCTGCTCATCAGCCAACATCCCGGCAGCGTACATGAGCAGGGCCGCACCCTGTTTTTGGAGGCAACTTTTGAAGCTTTTTCGGCTATGGGAACCGTAGGATTGACCACAGGATTGACGCCAACCTTGTCGGCTGTTGGCAAAGTGCTGATCGTTTTGCTCATGTATATGGGCAGGATCGGGCCGGTCACTATGGCTCTTGCGGTGATGCAAAAAAGACAATCAGGGATGAGGCTGGCCGAGGAGAAGATACTTGTCGGATAGATGGAGCAAAATCAAATCTTAAAGGTCGGAAAGATGAAATCTTTTGCAATAATAGGCATGAGTAGTTTTGGCTATTATTTGGCCAGGGATTTGGCAGATAACGGCCATAGCGTCATGGCCGTTGACATTAGCGAGGAGAAGATCGAAACAATCAAGCCGTTTGTCGACCGGGCTATCATCGCCAACGCTACGGATAAAAATGTAATCTCCGGGCTGGGACTGGAAGAGCTCGATGTCGTTGTGGTGAGCCTGGGCGGTGAGATCGACGCCAGCATTTTGGTGACACTCTATCTTCGCGAGCTGCGGGTGAAAAATATCATTGCCAAAGCGTTGACCGAGGATCACGGCAAAGTCCTCGAGCTGATCGGCGCAACCCGGGTTGTTTTTCCGGAACGCGACCAGGCTTACCGGCTGGCAA
>METF01000299.1:2046-4423 GCA_001771235.1 Candidatus Zhuqueibacterota bacterium RBG_16_48_16 | reverse complement strand
GATTATCTTCTCGATTCCGTCACGCTTGGCAAAGGGATCAGCATTATCGAAATTGCCGCGCCTATGGCATTTGTCGGAAAATCCCTGGAACAGCTTGATTTGAGGAATCATTACGAAGTTCTGGTGTTGATGATAAAAGAGCTCGTGCCGGAAAACATCGTCTTTATTCCCCGCGGCGATAATGTATTAAAAGACAGCGATGTTCTCGTGCTGATTGGCAAGGACGACGACCTGGACAAGATCAAAAAGTTGAAGTAATTTTGCCCTTATGTTGGTTTAAGAACTGTTGACAAGAAATATCGGAGGACATCCTTATGCCTCTTCAATTCATAAAAATTATCAGAGAAGTTACGGACAGGGGGACTGTTGTCATGGACAAGCGACAACAATACTTCTGTCTGCAATCGGAATCGCCGGACAAGCCATGCTGGGATCCTCCGACGGATATATTTGAGACGGACGATGAAGTGGTGATTCGCCTCAACATCGCCGGCGTGGATCGGGCTGATGTTTCGATCCATATCCGGGACGGGAAAATCCATGTGCATGGCTCGCGACGGGAACAAAGGCCCAGGAAAAAAACATCGTTTCATCAACTGGAGATCAGCTATGGGCCGTTCGAAAAAATAATATCCATTCCTTCATTCCTGGAGCACAATGATATCAAAGCTCAATTAAAGGAAGGGATTTTGGATATTACGATTTCGAAAAGAAATGAAGTCATCGAAATCCCGCTCGGCGATGATCCTGTACAGTGAAATGGCTGACGGCAACTTTTAATTGACTGCTGAGGCCGCTGAATTCGCAAAGAAAAATATCAGGGCAGAAGGTATGATATATTGTAAACTATGACTACAACGAAACTTTTCATGTCATTCAGGAGGAATCTTTGTTTTGTGGTGAAATGAGTACATTTATTTAACCACCGACCGCGAAAGACAGTTCTAATCCGGAATCTTTTGCCAGCTTGTGGATATTTTCCCTGCCAGACAAAGATTCCTACTGAATGACACCCTCTTTTTATTGACTGGAATTCATAGACTGTTATTCGACCTGTAGCTTTCGCTGTAGTCCGAGTGAGCTACAGGAAAATTATTGTAACATCAATTTTAACCCGAAAGCGAGAAAATGCAAGCTGACTCTTTAACGACAAAGGGGAGATGATGGACGATTTAAGTTTTAACGACCTGATAGAACATGAGACGCAGGACATTCGTGACCGGATCCCGGAGGTCATGCCCATTTTGCCCTTGCGGGATACCGTGGTTTTCCCAAATATTGTCACGCCCCTGGTGGTCGCTCGTGAGAAATCCGTCAAGCTGATCAACGATGTGATCTCGGGCAGCCGGATGTTGGGACTGGTCGCCCAAAAGACCGCTGAAGTGGAAGACCCCAAGCCGGATGATATTTATCATTGCGGAACGGCCGCGATTATTTTAAGAATGTTGAAATTTCCCGATGGCTCACACCGGGTACTGGTGCAGGGTTTGTCGCGCATCAGGATCGCCAGGGTCGAATCGACAAGCCCTTATTACACGGCCAGGATCGAGATGCTGGCGGAGAAAAAAAACAAAACCACGGAATTGGAAGCGCTGAAAAGGAATGTGGCCATTCAATTTCAAAAGATCGTTTCTCATGTTCCCCAACTGCCGGATGAGCTTCAGGTGGTTGTTGTGAACACCGAGGATGCCGGGAAACTGGCGGACCTGGTGGCTTCCAATCTCAATCTCAGTCTTGAAGAAAAGCAAGGCATTCTCGAAGAGATCAACGTCCGCTCGCGGCTGAAAAAGCTCACGGTCTATGTGAATCGCGAGCTGGAAGTTTTGGAAATGGGCTCGAAAATTCAGGACAAGGTACAATCCGAGCTTGGCAAAAATCAGCGGGAGTATTTTTTGCGCGAGCAGTTGCGGGCCATCCAAAAAGAATTGGGCATGGGCGACGAACGTTCCATAGAAATCGAAGAATTGCGCGAGAAAATCAAATCCGCGAAAATGTCCGAAGAGCCGGAAAAGGAGGCCTTGCGGGAGCTGGATCGCCTGTCCAAGATGCAGCCCGGCGCCGCAGAGTATACGGTTTCCAGAACCTACCTGGACTGGATGGTGTCGCTGCCCTGGTCGGTGCAGACTCAGGACAACCTGGATATAGGTCAGGCCGGGCGCGTGCTGGATGAAGATCATTACGACCTGAAAAAAGTCAAAGAGCGCATTCTCGAATACCTGGCCGTGCGAAAACTGAAATCGGATAGCAAGGGTCCGATCCTCTGTTTTGTCGGGCCGCCGGGAGTGGGCAAAACCTCCCTGGGAAAATCCATTGCCAGGGCCATGGGACGTAAATTCGTGCGCATTTCATTGGGCGGCGTACACGACGAAGCCGAAAT
>METF01000299.1:0-1993 GCA_001771235.1 Candidatus Zhuqueibacterota bacterium RBG_16_48_16 | reverse complement strand
GTCTGAAAAATGCCGGCAGCAAGAACCCGATTTTTATGTTGGATGAAGTCGATAAAATCGGCATGGACTTTCGCGGCGACCCTTCCGCCGCACTTTTGGAGGTGCTGGATCCGCAGCAAAATTTCTCCTTCTCGGATCATTACCTGGATGTGCCGTTTGATTTGTCGCGGGTGATGTTCATTACCACGGCAAATATCCTGGATACCGTTCCGTCCGCTCTGCGTGACAGGATGGAAGTGCTCCTACTGCCGGGCTATACGGAAGAAGAAAAGCTGCACATTGCCGTAAAGTACCTGTTGCCGCGCCAGATCGGCGAGAACGGCTTAAAAAAGAAAAACATCAATTTTACCAGGCTCGCGCTGCGAAACATTATCAGGAATTATACGCGCGAAGCGGGTGTGAGAAATCTAGAGCGCGAGATAGGTACGGTGTGCCGCAAAGTGGCCAGGGAAGTGGCGACGGAAGAAACGACAAAAATGACCATAACGCCGCAGGTCGTGCTGGATATGCTGGGGCCGATCAAGTTCTACTCCGAGGTCGCGGAACGGACCAGCGAAGCGGGAGTCGCTACCGGTCTGGCCTGGACCCCGACCGGCGGTGATGTGCTTTTTGTGGAAGCGACCCGGATGGAAGGTGGTAAAGGATTGATCCTGACCGGACAATTGGGCGACGTCATGAAAGAATCGGCGCAGGCGGCGTTGTCTTATATCCGCTCTCACGCCGATGAGCTGCGAGTCAAACCCTCGTTTTTTGAAAAGCAGGACATACATATCCATGTGCCCGCCGGTGCGATTCCCAAAGACGGCCCTTCGGCCGGCATTACTATGGCCACGGCCATGGTCTCCATGTTGACGGGCAGGCCGATCCGCAACGACATTGCCATGACCGGGGAGATAACCCTGCGGGGCAAGGTGCTGCCGATTGGCGGCGTGAAGGAAAAAGTGCTGGCCGCTAAACGGGCGGGCATTAACAATGTCATCCTTCCCGCCAAAAACAAGGACGACCTGGAAGAGATTCAGGAGAATGTGCGCAAGACGATGAGCTTTTATTTTGTCAATAAACTGGATGAGGTGTTGGAGATCGCCCTGAAGAAAAGAAATAAGAGGAAAGAGACTTTACCTGCATAATTCATGAATTGACTGAATGTGCGAGGCACTTGGTTTTCTAAAAACTTTATAGCATAATTGAATTAACATCATTTCAAGATTATAATAATATGAGCAGCTATTAGCACATCCTGACAAAGATTCTCAAGAGGATGACAGTCACGCTGAATTAGGGACACGGTAACGGCATTCGGCCTGCCACAGCGACGCGTCCTCCACGCCATAAGTCATTCCTTAAGGAATCTTTGTTCGAGGCTCCACAATATCAAAATAAGGATAAAAACCGATTTGTAAAACAAGCTGATTGCTACAAACATCATATTCCAACGGCACCGGCAGCGCACTAATGAATTGATCACAAAAAAGTTTATATTTGACAAATGCAAAAGATGAGGCTGTTTGAAAAGGAATATCCCGATTTATTTGCGAAACTAAAAGCTCACGACCAAGTGCACCTGGTGCGGTTTTGGCCTGAGCTGAACGAGGCGCAAAAAAAAGAGCTGGTCAATGAGTTGAGCGAAATTGATTTTGACCAGGTGGAGCAGTTCAAGGCGCTGGTCGGGAACAGCGGGAAGGCTCCGCATTATCGACCGGGCACGCTGGTTCCGCTACAGGTCATCGAGCTGCCGAAAAGCGAGCAGGAGAAAAAAGCATATCAAGAAGCTTTCAAGATTGGTGAAGAGGCATTGAGAAAAGGCCGGGTCGGTGTTGTTCTCGTCGCTGGCGGTCAGGGCACGCGGCTGGGATTCGACGGGCCCAAAGGCACTTTTCCCGTTGGCCCGATCACCGCGAGGACGCTTTTCCAATATCACGTTGAAAAGATTATGGCCCTGGAAAAAATCTATTCCACGATCATCCCGTTTTATATCATGACCAGCGAAGCCAAT
>METF01000298.1:4063-4593 GCA_001771235.1 Candidatus Zhuqueibacterota bacterium RBG_16_48_16 | reverse complement strand
CTTCATGGTCGTTGAAATGGATCAGGTTGGGTTCTTAATGCGTATCCCGTCTATCCACACGAAACACCTTTCTTTTAAGACTTCCAAAGTCTCAGAGATTTTGGAAGTCTTGGCTACTCGATAATGAAACTCTTTTTGATTGCATAAAATAGAAATTGGATTGGCTATCGCGGATATTATCGTCAACCCACTTTTCTCTCATTGTGATTTACTGCTCATTTTCCCGTGAAATTATTTGCTTCGATCCACACTCAAATAAATATGCGCTCATTTCAATTAAGAAGCAACATTTTCCTAAAAGCCGTAAATGTGTTCCCTGGAGAGCCTATATGAATCCTGTAAAAGTATACGCCGCTGGAGACGGGTTGGCCGGATTCATCCGATCCATCCCAACGAGCAGAATGACTACCCGTCGTTTGATACTTATCGATGAGCGTTTTTACGTGATGCCCCAACAGATCGACTATTTCCAGTTGAACCGTTGCGTCCCGGCTGATCTGATAGCGTATCTCGGTTTCGGGATTGAATGG
>METF01000298.1:2520-4050 GCA_001771235.1 Candidatus Zhuqueibacterota bacterium RBG_16_48_16 | reverse complement strand
TGCTCGAGAGCCAAAACCGTTGGCATAGGTTGTTCCTGCGACGGCACCGACGTCCTGCTTTTGCTCACCAGCAAGCCCACCGTCTCTGTCATCGCCGCATCACTGTCATTGACTGTATACTGAAAGCCGGCAAGGCCGGCATAATTATCGGTAGGGTATAAACGCACCGTATGTCCGTCTGCGAGCAGCATGCTGACGCCATGAGTGACGCCGGCGACACTGTAAGTGGAGTTTGAGTCAAAGCCGCAGGTATACGGCTGCAAATCGATGTCGACAAAGCTGCTTGCCACCACAACATGGCGGCCGGCCAACCAATTCAGGTAATCTTCCAGATTCGTATCGCCGTCGCCATCGACATCATCGTTGTGATCGTCTTTGGCCGGATCGAGATCGAAGATTTCTTCCCAATAATCCGGCATGCCATCCCGGTCGCTATCCGGTGCAACCGGCCCGCCTTTGACCGTACCGGGGCCATTCATTGGGGCGAGGTTTTCATTGGCGATAATTTGGCCTATTTTGCCTAATGACTTTACCTCCTCGATGAGACGTTTATCGACCTCATCACGAACAAGAGAGGCACCGACGTTCGACAGGATGGTCTTATAAGCATCCAGCGGGCCGACTACCGTGACTTCAGGGTATTCATAAGGCGTGTCCTGCCAGTCCACCGTTCCGTACAACGACTGGGGAATGATTATGCCATCCAGAACGCCGTTTCTATTGGCGTCCTGGTAGTTGCCGGAGGCGTAAATATGAAAGTTGAGATTACCGCGGGTAAAGGCACGCGACGCCGAGCTCGGTCCATCGATAAAGCAATTGTTGATCACGTTGGCATAAGAATCTCCGGCAGAGTCGCCCAGGATATAGGCGGCCACACGCCAATTATACACCAGGTTGTTGACAAACTGGTTGATCTTTTTGACCTTTGGATTGCGGGTATTGTTGTCGATGTACAAGTTTCGCAGCAAACTGACGCCACCGGAAGGCTCGATGAGTCCGCCGCAGGAATGGGTGTCCAGCCCCTGGGCGATAATAGTATTCTGGATGGAAATATTTAGTGCGGTGCTGGTTACGGAGAAATTTTCGTCTCTTCCCCAGGAGACCGAAACATGGTCAAAGATCATGTCGTGGCCGCTGGCAATGGTGACGGCGTCTTTGCCGCTTTCACCGTTGATGCCCATGCGAAAGCGAATGTAGCGGGTGATGGTGTTGTTGGCGTCGGAAAAAGAGAGGCCGTTGCCATAAACCGTGATGCCATCGCCGGGGGCAGTCTGGCCGGCAATGGTAATGTTGTTACGGACAACAATGCGGCTGGTAATGCGGATGATTCCCCCGACATCAAAAACCACGATGCGGTTCGGCTGGCTTACCGCGTCGCGAAAAGAGCCGGCGCCCGTATCGTTCAGATTGGTCACGTGATAAACGCTGCCTCCCCGACCTCCGGTGGCAAACCGGCCAAAACCTTCGGCACCGGGAAAGGCCAATTGTTGTGCAAGGCCGGCAAGAGGTACAGACAACAGCAGCATAAAG
>METF01000298.1:307-2448 GCA_001771235.1 Candidatus Zhuqueibacterota bacterium RBG_16_48_16 | reverse complement strand
TGTATTGGGAGCCCGACTGGAATTCGGACTGCCAATGGGCTGGCGTATTTCGATTCATCATCAGACCACCGTAATTTAGTAAATAATACCCAACGGCGACAAGCCAGAACAAAGATGGAACACGGATTTAACGCATGAAACGGATAGGACGGATTTAATGGTTGCATGGATGCATGGCGGCATGGTTGCATGCTTACACGATCCATACATCCATGCAATCATGCATCCATGCACAGAGGCTTCAGAAAATCTAAATCCGTTTTGATCCGTTCAATCCGTTTTATCCGTGTTCAATTCATCTCACCTGAGCAACAGCATCTTTTTCGAATCCGTAAACATCCGGCTGCGGTTTTCAATTCGAACGCGGTAAAAATAAATGCCGCTGGCCACGGGGCGATCCGCTTCATCGACACCGTTCCATACGACCCGGTGTGAACCGGCCAATTGCTTACCATAATGATAGCTCTTGACCGTGCGGCCGATAACATTATAAATCGTCAACCGGACTTGCGCCGCCTCGGGCAGGTGATACTGAATTGCGGTTACGCCGTTGAACGGATTCGGGTAATTCTGATCGAGCCGATAATCGTCCGGAACACCGGCATCTTTGGCGATGACATCGGTGCTGCCCAGGTCATCAGCTCCCGGCGAGCCGTTCAGGTTATAGGAAGCGCGCCAGCTCACCGGATCGGCCAGGCCGCCCTGGGGATTGCGTTCTTTGGTGACCAGGGAATAGCCACCCCCATCTGCGCTCACCGGCCAGGGATCCTTATCGTTATAGCGAATGGATAAAAGCGTATCCTTTGCGGCATCGACAAGAACGATCCGCTCACCCGCATTGTCGAGAAAGCCCTCGTATACGCCAAAAGGCATAAAGCCATAACGTTGATAAAAGTAGTAGCGATCCGAGGCCAGGACAACAAAATCACCCGCTCGCAAAATCGACCCGACGGGAAATGTGTACGAAATGCCCCGGCAAAAACCGGCGCTGCTCAAATCGAGTGCGGCTTGGCCCACATTCTTCAGCTCGATGAACTCAAAAGAACGGTCGTCGATGCTGTCCTGCGCCATCGGATGGTAATGAATTTCGGTAACCTTGACATTATCCAACGCCTGCGGAATGACGAAAACCACCTCTCGCAGCGCACTCCATTCACTGCCATTGGCTGCTCTCGCTTTGATTTGTGTTGTTTCGTTCAGGGTGATGGGATCCGTGTAGACAACCGCCGTTGGCGATACATTGCCTCCGGCATTGGCCTCGCTGCTGCCGGTGAGTTTTGCGGTGATGATGAAATCAGAGCTGGTGGTGCTTTGATTCAAGCCCTGGATCGCCAACAGGTTTTTCCCGGCAACAAGAAGGTTTATGTATTGCGACACATTATAGGAAACCGGATCGCCTGCTTCGTTGCCCGCGCTTGCCGTGGAATTCCAGGTTGGGCTGGCGGGCGCGTTGGCTTCCGCCACTTTTTGTCCATTCAAGTAAGCGATGAATCCATCGTCATAGCGGATTTCCAAAACCAGGCTTTGAATGCGCGGCAAATCGGCGGCAGTCACATTAAAAGGGATGCGAATGTAACACGACGGATTGGGATTGCCGCCATCGTTGTGCATGTCATCGCCAACATCCAGGGTGATCATATTTTCATAACCGGAATTTTTTTCATAACCCACACCGCCGGGAGCGCCGCTGCAAAGTCGCCAGGCAGAATCATTAAAATTGGCATCGGACCGCCAGGTTATCCCGGCAGACGCTTTGGGCACGAATACCCGCTTATCTGCACCCTGCTCTAAAAGCTCCACCTGGTCTGCGTTCTGCGAGGTGTTGGCGACAAAAGGATCCGTCCCGTCCGCTGTGTAGTAGATGTCGCCTGCTGCAACTGTCATGGTGAGAACATCGCCCGGCGAAATGATGTTATGATTCACTGCCGCGCCGTTGATGCGGAACGTGGGGGCATTGACTCGGGGAAAGAGATTGGCGCTCCGTAATTGATTTATGAAAACGTTTGTTCGACCGGGGAAATATGTTTTCTCAAGAAAGTCCTGTTCGGCATTCCAGTGTTCATTTTTTGTATACACATCAAAGGGTCCCTGCGGCTGGTACTGGTGAACGTCGCGGCGATAATCGCCCCAGCGCGCGGACT
>METF01000298.1:0-147 GCA_001771235.1 Candidatus Zhuqueibacterota bacterium RBG_16_48_16 | reverse complement strand
GGGACAGTCGGGGTTGTTCTCGCTGAGCATGTTGTGATTGAGCTCCTCAAAAATATGTTCCGTATCCCAGGGCAGGAATTGAAATCCCTCGCTTGAAAATGCCCGGCTTCTCGTAGCCGCCCAGTTGTGATGATCCCAATCCGTATT
>METF01000297.1:4922-14151 GCA_001771235.1 Candidatus Zhuqueibacterota bacterium RBG_16_48_16 | reverse complement strand
TCGCCAGCAGCAGGGTCTTGGCATCGCAAATTTCGCCTTTGTCAATCCTGGCGAAAAACTCCTGTAAGGGTATTTTGACAACCTCAATATCTTCCGCTTCATGTTCGAGGCCGCCGCCGCTGTTGGTGGGTTTCATTCCCGCCACATCGACGGCGTATAAATAAATCCGCTCCGATGTTCCTCCGGGACTGGGATAGCAGCGTCCGGCGTAAATGAGCTGGCTTTCCTCGACCCGATACCCGACCTCTTCCTCGGTTTCGCGCACTGCTGTTTCCGGGACGGACGCGCCGTGCTCGATAGAACCGGCGACAGCTTCCAGCGTCCAGGCATTCTCCGGCTCGACGGTATGGATGGGATACCTGAATTGACGCACCAGGATGCACTGCCGTTTTTGGGAATCATAAACCAGCACGGCCACGGCGTCGCCCCGGTATACGTTGACGCGAATGACCGGCTCGCTCATGTCACCGTTGAATTTTTCAAAGCGCAAGGTCGTTTTGAAAAGATTGAAAAAACCTTTAAAAAGTTGATTTTCGTGTAGGATTTCTACTTTCATTTGCTATTTTTCTGTTTGTTAAATGGGTGATTTCCAAAACACTGGAATTCAGACTTTGGCGTTTTATGAAAAGCCCAACATGGACAAGTCAGATCCACGATGGAACACGGATTTAATGGATTTACCCTGTTGAATAGAATTACGATGATGATCTTACGCTTTATCGAGTATGCCGCAGTTCTGATGTTAGATACACCGAAAGATTTTATTCAATAGGGTAAACGGATCGGACGGATTTTGTGGTAACATGGCTGCATACCTCCACGTATCCATACATCCTTCCATGCAATCATGCATCCATGCACAAAGACTTCAAGGAATCTAATCCGTTTTGATCCGTTCAATCCGTTTCATCCGTGTCCTAAAACCCGGCTGAGGCTGGTGAGAATATAGCTATTTTGGAAATTAGTTCAAAAGAATTGCATGCCCGCCAGGGCATTCGGGAATACTGAAAAAAGGAGAATAATCTTGCCTGTGAGTTTTGTTAACCTGAGTAATTCGTATGCCACGATGAATAAGGAGAAATGCGTGAAGAGACATACAGCGAAATTGCTCTTGTGGGTTTTCCTCTTTTCCATCCCAATGCTTGCCTGCTCTCACGTCGGTGAGGGCACCATCACCATTCTGCACACCAATGATATGCACAGCCAATTCACCCCCATGGATGCCTTATGGGTCGACGAAATGCCTCATCCCATGGTCGGTGGCGTGGTGGCGCTGGATTACTTTATTCAGCGAGAGCGGGCAAAATTCCCGCACACCCTGCTTTTGGATGCCGGCGACATTATGACCGGGACGCTGCTATCCAAAATGGAGGTGGACGGCGTTAGAAACGGTGGGTTTGTGGAGATGATGAACCTCATGGGCTATGATGCCTGTACCATTGGAAATCACGAATTCGATGAAGGCCAGGAAAATTTGCGAAAAATGCTGGGCATGGCGCAGTTCGATGTGGTTTCGGCAAATCTCTACATCAACGACAGCCTGGTTGCGCCGCAGCCGTACAGGATCTACAAGGCCGGCGGCGTTCGTGTGGGCGTCATCGGCCTCATACTCACCGATTTGTTCGGGGTGGTCGCCCAGAAACAACTGGAGAACGTCCGGGTGGACGATCCGGTTGAGGTCGCGCAAAAGGTCATCGATGAGATCGATCCGAAAACGGACCTGATCGTCCTGCTGACGCACCAGGGCGACGACCAGGACGTGCAGTTGGCGCGGCAGATCAAAAACGCCGATATCATCGTCGGCGGACACAGCCATACGCGGCTAAGCGAAGCGTTAAGAGAGAACAACATCCTGATCGTCCAGACAGGCTCCAAGACCCGCGGCCTGGGGCGCATCACCATCGATGTGAAGGGAGACTCGGTCGCCGATTACGATTATGAGCTGATGACCACCTGGGTGGACAGCGTGAAAAAGGCCAATGCGCAGTTGGAGCAGCTCGTCGCTCAATACAAGACGCTGATCGAAAAAGATTACGCCCAGGTGATCGGCCAGCTTGCGGTCGATTGGGACGAGGATGAGCACCGCGAAACCAATGTGGGGGATTACCTGACCGATGTGATGCGGGCCGTAACGCAAGCGGATTTTGCCGTGTTCAATAGCGGCGGCATCAGAAAGGATATTCCCGCCGGGCCGATAACTAAAAAGGATATCCTTGAGCTCCTGCCTTTTGAAAATTACCTGGTCACTTTTCAGTGCTCCGGTGCGCAGTTGCTGCATACCATCGAGAAAAACGCTTTGGATGAAGTTGGAGGGAGTATGAGCATCTTGCAGCTTTCCAACTTGTGTTATCGATACCGGGTCGGGACGGACGGACAACCCGCCATCCTTTCCGCTCAAATAGACGGAAAACCCATCGACCCGGAGGCGCAATACACCGGCGCAACCGTGGATTTCGTTTTGAACGGCCAGGCCCTCAAATATCTGGGATTCGAACCGGACGGCCGCCGGGAGACGGGTTTGCTGATGGCCGATGTGGTCATCGATTATATCAGCAAAAACCCCGAGGTGAATTCGGACGCCGGGGAAAGATTTATACGGGTGGAGTGAAACGATCATGAATGGCTGAATGGAGCTATTAGCAATTAGCGTTTAGCAATTAGCTGTTTGTTGTCAGTGAACTATTCCGCCCACGAAACACACGAAACAAACAAAATGAATGAAAATAATACTAAAGGATTCATGGTTTTTGTGTTTTATTGATTCCAATAAAACGAGTGGACTTTTCATGTGCATAATAAGTCTCTTGTTTAGAGGTCAGACTGAATCGCTCAATCTTTTATCTTTATACACCTCGAAACATGCACCGACAATCGCATAACGTTCCTTATGATAAAGTAGCTCAGCCATGTTGATTCTTTTCGTTTATTTTGTGTGTTTAGTGGGCTGAACAGATACTATATCCGGGTCTTTGGGTGATTTATTACCAAAAGTTAAAAACCAAACGCCAATAGCTGAATTTAAGGGGGGAAACAGGCAACTGCCTGGTACCAATTTAAAGACATTGCTAAAATAATGGAGAAGAGAAATGAAAAGATATTACCGTTTTGGATGTGCGCTGATCGTCATCCTTTTGTTGGCCGTTATCATTTACTGTGCCGTCAACCCGGTCAGCGGCAAGCGGGAATTCATGCTGTTGACCGAGTCGGACGAAGCGGCCCTGGGGGCTGAAACGGACAAAGAGGTCGTTGCGCAGTACGGTCTTTATGAGGATGCTCAGTTACAAGCCTACATTGAGGAAATTGGCCTGCCCATGACCAAAGTCACTCATCGCCCGAACCTGAATTATTCTTTTAAAATAGTGGACACCCCGGTTATCAATGCCTTTGCCGTCCCTGGCGGATACGTTTATTTTACCCGCGGCATTCTCGGCTATTTTAATAATGAAGCCGAGCTGGCCGGAGTGCTGGGACACGAATTGGGCCATGTTTCTGCACGCCATACGGCCCAGCAGTACAGCCGCGCCCAGCTCGCCCAATTGGGACTGGGCGTTGGGATGATCTTTTCGGAAAAATTCCGCGAGTACGCCGGATTAGCGCAATTTGGTGTGGGATTGCTTTTTCTGCGTTTCAGCCGCGATCACGAACGCCAGTCCGATGACCTGGGCGTGGAATACTCGATGAAGGCCGGCTACGATCCCGAATACATGGCAGAGTTTTTTACCACCCTGGAAAGATTGCATCCGGAATCAGGCCAAAACGGATTGGAGGGCTGGTTTTCGACCCACCCCAATCCGACGGACCGGGTGGCGGCCGTGCGCAACAAGAAAATCGAATGGCAGGCCAAACTGCCGGCAAAGCAATTGGCCGTTCGCAGGAATGAATATTTACAGCACATCAACGGCATCACCTTTGGCGATGATCCGCGACAGGGCTATGTCGAGGCGAACAGCTTTTACCATCCGCAATTAAAATTCACCTTTCCCCTGCCAAGCGGCTGGCAACTGATGAATACCCCGACCCAGGTGCAGTTGGTTTCGCCAAAAGAAGATGCGGCGATTTTGTTCTCATTGGACCAGGCCCGGAATCCGGCAACAGCGGCCCAGGGCTTCATCCAGGGAGCAAGTGCCTCCGTTCAGTCAAACGATGCCATCACCATCAACGGCATGTCGGCGCAGCGGGTTATTTCCGACATCCAGTCCCAGGAAGAGTTGCTGCGCGTCCTGTCCTATTTCATCCAAAAGGATGGACAGGTCTATGTTTTCCACGGCCTGTCCGGTCAGGCGCTTTTTGCCAATTATAATAACGATTTTTCAAATACGATGGGCAAATTTAAAAACCTGTCCGATCCGGCCAAGATAAACGTCAAGCCGGACAAGGTGATGCTGAAAACGGTGAGTGCGCCATCCACGTTAAAGGGCGCGCTATTGGCGTTGGGTTCTGCGGAGGAAGAACTGGAGCAGATAGCCATATTGAACGGCATGCAGCTCAGCGACCGGGTGGAAAAAGGCACGCTGCTCAAAACGATAACCCGATAAATCGCAGGAGATTGTTTTGGACAAGGTGATCGACGCACGCGGAAAAGTGAGCCACACCAGGGCATTCAGGGTGCGGCGGTTTCTAAACTGGGCGCCCCTCGGCCTGACTTATGCCTTTCTTTACATGGCGCGGTACAACCTGACCGTATCAAAAACGGCGCTTGGCGAGCTGATGACCAAAGCGGATTTCGGGACGATTTTCGCCGCCGGAACCATTACCTATGCTTTTGCATTTCTCATAAACGGACCGTTGACCGACAAGATCGGCGGCAAACGCGCCATCCTGATCAGCGCCGCCGGGGCCGCCGTGATGAATGTGTTGATGGGCTTGCTCACTTTTATACTTCTCACCACCGACGCTCAGTTTAACCTGGTTCTCTGGTTCTCCATCATCTATGCGGCGAACATGTATTTTCAGAGCTACGGAGCCGTCGCCATCGTCAAGGTGAACGCCAACTGGTTCCATATCCGCGAGCGCGGTGTCTTTGGCGGCATATTTGGTGTGCTCATATCCCTGGGACTCTATTTCGCGTTTGACTGGGGACAGATGATTGTAAAAGCCACTGCGGCGGTGGCCAAAGACCTGAACGTTTTTCAAAAGCTGTTGCGATCCGTGCTGGGCATAGATGCGACAGCAGGGATCGATCAAACCTGGTGGGTCTTTTTCGTGCCGGCGACGATTCTCGGCCTTTTTGTTCTCATCGATATTTTTGTTCTTAGAGAAACGCCTTCCGGCGCGGGATTCGCTGATTTCGATACCGGCGATGCCTCCTCGGGCGAAGAGGATAAGCCATTCCGGGTCAAAGAAGTGATCGCCAGGGTAGTCACCAACCCGATTCTTCTCACCATTGCTTTCATCGAGTTCTGTTCCGGCGTCATGCGCAACGGCATCATGCACTGGTATTTGATTTTCACCAACGATATGGGCTATGCCAGTGACTTTTTCATTAAGGAGCACTGGGGGCTACTGCTCATGATCGCCGGCATCAGCGGCGGTATGCTCGCCGGGGTGATTTCGGACAAAGTCTTCGGCTCGCGGCGCGGGCCGGTGGCCGCCTTGTTGTACGGCTTTATGCTGGTGAGCACGCTGTTCCTATGGCCTTTTGTTACTGCAACGAATAACGCTGTGAAAAACGGATTCGTTGTGGCGGTGGAAAGAAGCGCCGTGCAGCGTACCAGCCCGGAGCTTGGCATAACCATCGAGTCGATCAAGAGTAAAATTGAGGACATTTACCAGGTAGAGGATATCGAAAGGGATGGCGAAAGGACAGTCTGGCGAGTGCATTCCCCTGAAGCAAGAGATATGATTGCGTCGAAGCTGAAAGGCATCTTGCTTGCCGAGCAGAAGCGTTTCAACAAATACAAAGGCAAGGAAGAGACCGTTCGCATTGAATTGAGCAATGTCGCCGTCGTGAGCGGCGTGCCAACGGATGGCAAAGCTTATTTGTTAGGAGCCGCTGTTATCCTGATGTCGCTTTTTGTCATCGGCGTTCACGGCATGCTGTCCGGCACCTCGACCATGGATTTCGGCGGACGCAAAGCAGCAGCCACCGCCGTCGGCTTGATCGATGGATTTGTCTACCTGGGCACGGGCTTTCAATCACTGGCGCTTGGTTTTCTGACCACCCGGAGCTGGAGCTACTGGCCGCCGTTTTTGCTGCCTTTTGCCGGCATTGGACTCTTTCTGGCCATTAGAATCTGGCATGCATTTCCGAATTCAAAAAGGAAATAAAAGGTGGTCTATTCACAATTTTATGAGTGGCTTATTGTGTTAATTCCAGTTGACATTTTGAGGCAGAGTTGTATATTTCGGTCGTTCCCGATGCGATAGCAAACCAGCCGTGAAGGTGATGTGTTGGAAAAAAAGTATGCAAAACTCAAGTTGGCAATCCTGGCCTTTCTCGTCTGTTTGATAGTGGCAGGGTGTTATACGTCCTCATCAACCAGCGGCTCAGGGGAAAATCCGTCAACAAAAAAAGATGGATTCGTAAAAAAACCGTTGAGCAGAAAGCTGATCGACGATTACAAGATAACTATTGAAGACCTGGCACTCGTGCAATATTATATAAAGGATGCCCTTACCCTTCATAAAGAGAAAAAATACGTAGAAAAAGACCATTCCGGCGACTTGAGCCTCAAAGTGAGGCCACAAGTTAAGCCTGAAATGGTAACCATCAACAGGGACATGCCGGGATTTGCGGTACGGATCTACAGGCGCTGGCAAGAAGAAGGGAGTATTTTAAAAAAGCTGGAGAATTCCATTTCTCCCAAGCGAGATGAAATCCTTCTGCGGGTGAGCTTTGAGGAAGATAGTCCGAACAAATTCATTACCTTTCAGCCGGATGAATCCGATTCCGGTAGGTATGTCATTCAGACTACCGACAACGATTCGACGATTCTTTATGGCGGTGAAAAGTATTATGCCCACGCTAAGCTGGATAGCAACTTTTTGCTATTAAAGATCAGCATTGAGGAGACAAATATTCACAAGCCAATCAGGTCTGAAGCAGGCGGTTTGATATTAGGGAGGAAATAAATAATTTCCCGGAGACATGAACATTTTGCGAAACAAAAAAACTCAAGCCGGAAAATAGACTCGAGTTTTTGAGGTTTTTCTCGTGAAAGGCAAGTTCTTTTTCTAACACGGCTCTTGTCCTTTCTGCGGAAATTATAGCAAACACGTCACCCTGATTACTTGCCAATTACACAAGTAGGCCACCTAACCTATAAACCCCGCCGTCAACTGCAACGATTCGTTAGGAAATTAATCTGATCAGTTTCTACCCGTTGGTTTTCATGCCCCGATTCCCAAATCCAACGCAAATGATATGGCAAGCCAAACTTCACCAGGTCGTGGGTTCATCGAGTAAATCCAAGACTTCCTGTTCTACAGAACGCGATTGCATTATATCTAACACATCTTGGTCTGCGAGATCTATAATCTCCGTGATTCGCTGCCTGACCTCAGTTGCAGTATTCGGTTTCCATTCACGTAATTTCGCGTCTAATTTTTCTGCTAAAACATCCATCGATTTACCTCAATCGGCTACTTTCTTCCCCTTCCTAGCATGCGGCTATTGTTTAAATGGCCTCCGCCTCAGCCGTGCCATTCGAATCCACTTTACTCGTTCCACTCTTGGCATCGATAAACTCCAGGTCATCGCCTCTCTTTTTCACGCGGATGAGGCTTCCGTCGGTAAATTTGCCTTTGAGGATTTCTTCGGCAATGGGATTTTCAACGAACCGCTGAATGGTCCGTTTCAGAGGTCGCGCGCCAAAAACCGGATCAAAGCCCTTGTCGGCGATATACTCTTTGGCGCCTTTGGTCAGCTCAATGGTGATGTGCCGGTCCGATACTTTCGATAACATTTCTTCGATGACGATATCGATAATCTGCAGCATATCATCGCGGGTGAGCTGGCGGAACACCACGATTTCGTCCACGCGGTTGATGAATTCCGGATTGAACACGCGGCGAACCTGCTCGATGATCCGACCGCTCATGGCTTCATAGTCGGCCTCGTCGCCGGACCGGGAAAAGCCGTAGCCGCCTCCTTTATGAATCTCACGAGCGCCGATGTTGCTGGTCATGATCAGCACGGTGTTCTTAAAATCAACTTTTCTGCCCAGTCCGTCGGTGATATGCCCTTCGTCTAAAATCTGTAACAGAATATTGAATACGTCGGGGTGTGCCTTTTCGATTTCATCAAAAAGAACCACCGCATAGGGATGGCGCCTCACTTTTTCGGTCAATTGCCCGCCTTCTTCATAACCGATGTATCCGGGAGGAGCGCCGGTCAGACGCGAAACGGAGAATTTTTCCATGAATTCGGACATATCGATGCGGATCAATGACTCGTCACTCTCAAAAAGGTATTTTGCCAACTCTTTGGCCATCTGGGTCTTGCCAACACCAGTGGGTCCCAAAAAGATAAACGAGCCGATTGGCCGGTTCGGATCTTTAAGACCCGCCCGGGTGCGCTGAATGGCTTTGCTCAACATTTCGATCACTTTATCCTGCCCGATGATCCTTGTCGTCAGCACCTCTTTCATTTTTAACAGGCGCTGGGATTCCGTCTGGGCAACGCGCTGAACGGGAATTCCCGTCATAAGCGCGACGACATCGGCGACATCACCCTCCGATGCTGTGGCGTAAGAATTGTTTTGTGCGTCATTCCAGCGACCTTTCGCGTTCTCGAGTTCCGAAACCAGGGACTTTTCCCGGTCACGCAACAGCGCGGCTTTTTCAAAATTTTGCGATCTCACCACCGAATCTTTTTGAGTACGGACTTTTTTAATCTCATCTTCCAGATCGGTAATCTCTTTGGGCACAACAATGTTATCCAAATGCACACGGGCACCGGCCTCATCCATCACATCAATCGATTTATCCGGTTGATAGCGATCGGTGATATAACGATCGGAGAGTTTTACGATTGCGTGGATAGCCTCATCGGTAAATCGTACCCGGTGGTGGTCTTCATAATGACCCTGCAAACCCCTGATGATATCAAAGGTTTCATCAATCGTCGGCGGATCGACCATCACTTTTTGAAATCGTCTTTCCAACGCGCCGTCTTTTTCAATATATTGCCGGTACTCGTCCAGCGTGGTTGCCCCGATACATTGCAGCTCACCGCGCGAAAGAGCCGGTTTAAACATATTGGAAGCATCCAGCGACCCCGATGCACCTC
>METF01000297.1:1155-4833 GCA_001771235.1 Candidatus Zhuqueibacterota bacterium RBG_16_48_16 | reverse complement strand
CTTCAAACTGACCGCGGTATTTTGTTCCGGCTACGATGGCACCCAGGTCCAATGTCACAACGCGCTTGTTGTGCAGAATCCTGGGGACTTTTTTCTCGATAATTCGCAGCGCCAGTCCTTCGGCAATAGCGGTTTTTCCCACGCCGGGTTCACCGATCAGAACGGGATTGTTTTTCTTTCTCCGGCTCAGTATTTGCGCCACGCGCTGAATTTCCTTCTCCCTGCCGATAATGGGATCCAGATCTCCTTTTCTGGCATAAGATGTCAAATCGCGGCCGAAATGATCGAGTGCTGGCGTTTGTGATTTGGCCGGAGGCATCTCCCCCTCAAATGAAGCGGCGGCATTGCTTCTGTTAAACCGCTCCAGCTCTTCCGAAACATTCTCATAGTTGATGCCAAAACTTTTTAGAATCTGCGCGGCCAGGCCGTCCTTTTCTTTTACCAGAGCGAGCAGCAGGTGCTCTGTCCCTATTATATCCGATTTATTGCGATCTGCTTCAACATAAGCGCTTTTTAAGATTTTTTCCGCCCGTTTTGTGAACGGAATATTGCCAATCGTCATGGTTTCGCCGGACGCGCGTCCCGCATCTTCGACCGCTGCCCTTATTTCATCCAGCTCGCATCCCAAATGCTGCAGGATTTGTATGGCAATTCCTTCGCCTTCCTTGATCAGCCCTAATAACAGATGTTCGGTGCCTATATAATCATGGCCTAAACGCAGTGCTTCGTCGCGTGCAAACTGAATCACCATTTGTACTCGACTGGAGAAGTTGTTGTTTTTCATCTCATACTCCCAAAAGTAGCTTAAATCCATTAAAGGGCTGTTGCCATGTTTGATCGATTAAGCTTTATGATTTTCCTGTCTTTTAATTAGTAAATCTTTCATTTGTCCTTATAAGAACCAATTCAATTAACACTATCAAAAGCGAAAATGATTCCGGTTTTTTTGCGTACACCTGAGCCTCACCACTTTCTGCAAGGCCGCACTGCCGGGATGTACCAGGGTTCTATACTTCTTATCGACCGATTCTTTGGTCAGTTTAGTTTTATCTTTCCAGCTCCTTCATTTTTATATTCTTAAACCAGATTAAAGACATTTGTCTATTTAAAGTGACATAATCGGTTATTGGGCGGGCTGAAAAGGGTTTGGTAATTCTTTATAATTTCAACAAGTTAATTATTCGGCCAGTCTCCGTCTGCCATCTATTTCTCAAAATCCATGCCACACAAATATAAACACAGAGATCGTAAAGTCAAGTGATTTCATTTTCTCTGAAGGGCATTCAAGTATTACGCTTTTATTTTCCCATCGTAAAGCTCGACAATCCTGTCGGAACGGGCCGCCAGGTCGGGATTGTGGGTGACAACGATGAGAGTTTTGCGGTGCTGTTTTACCAGGTTCCAGAGCAGATCGTGCAAGGCTTCGGCGGTGCGGACGTCCAGATTCCCGGACGGCTCATCGGCAAGCACCAGGCGCGGCTGGTTGATCAGCGCCCTGGCGACGGCGACGCGTTGCTGTTCTCCGCCGGACAACTCGTTGGGGCGATGGTGGGCTCTGTCGGCCAGGCCGATTTCATCGAGCAAACGAAGACTTGCTTCTTTGAGCTCTTTTGGGTTACGGCGACAAATCAACCCCGGCATCATGATATTTTCAATTGCGGTAAATTCCGGCAAGAGATGGTGAAATTGATAGACGAATCCGATTGTCTTGTTGCGGAATTCGGAGAGTCTTGCATCGTCATACTTGAAAACATCGACGCCGTCGATTTCGACGCTTCCCCTTGTGGGCCGGTCCAACGTGCCCAGCACATGTAAAAGCGTGCTTTTGCCGACTCCCGAAGGCCCGATCACCGCGATGATTTCGCCTTCATTCACTTCAAGATCAATTCCCTTGATGACCGGCAGCTCGCTGTTCCTGCCGGTCTTGTAGCTCTTTTTCAGATTCTGTGCTTTTAACAAGATGTCATTTTTCATTATTCATGCTCTGGTAAAAATGAAAAGTTGGGCTACGTAGTAGAACGATTTCCAACTTATATTGCAATGGTTGTAGCCCTGACAGGGTTCCGAACCCTGTCAGGGTTTGCTATATTAAAGTCAGGTTGGATGTCATTCATAGCGAATGGCAGTGACCGGATCCAATGATGCGGACTTGTGAGCCGGGTAGAGCGTGGCTAAAAAAGCCAGCATAACAGCCGTCACGGCTATGAGCAGAAAATCACTTCCTTTCATGAGAATCGGCAGCCAACTGATGATATAAACGTCGCCGGGCAGGGCAAAAAATTTATATTTCATCTGCGCCCAGCAGAGAAGATAACCGATCAAACAACCGATGACCGTGCCGAACACACCGACGACCAGTCCTTCGATGGTGAAAATCGTTCTAATGTTCTTCGACGTCGCCCCCATGGATTTTAAAATACCGATATCACGGGTCTTTTCCATGCTCACCATGATCAGCGTGCTGATGATGTTAAATGCCGCAACCAGCACGATCAAACTGAGCATGATGAATCCAGCCCATTTCTGGATCTGAATCCAGGCATAGAGATTCTGATTGCTGGTTTTCCAGGAAATGGCTCGAAACGGGTAGCCCAGCTTGTTTTCAATGTCTTCGGCGACAACCTCGGCCTGTTGGTAATTTTTGATTTTGATCTTAATCCCGGAAACCTGTCCCGGCATATTGAAAAGCTTTTGCGCCGATTCAATAGACACAAAAGCAAAATTTTCGTCGATCTCGAACAGACCGGTTTTTAAAATGCCTTTCACCTTGAACCGCAACATTTGCGGCATCTGGGTTATGCTGGTCACGCCCGCCAGACTGGCCACTTTGACTTCATCGTCTATCTGCACCCGCAGTTTTTTCGCCAGCTCGTTTCCCAAAACAATGCCGTAAGCCAATCGCTCGTCCTCCAGCTTTCCCAAGTCAAAACGTCCGGAGATAAGATTTGTATTGATATCCGTAACGGCTGCGGCGGATCCGATGTCTATTCCGCGAATGAGTACGCCTGTGGCTTCTTCGGCTGAAATGATATAGCCCTTGTCGTGAATATAAGGCGTCAGGCTGACGATCTCTTTCGATCCCTTGATTTGATTCATCACCGCGCCAAAGGTGGTGATGCCCTCGTAATGATAGCGCCTCACGGTAACATGGCCGTCCAGGTTGATGAACCGGGCGCGGACATCGCTTTCAAAACCGTTCATTACCGAAAGGATGATGATCAGCGCGGCGACACCGATGACCACCCCGGTGATGGATATGTAGGTGATCAGGGAGATGAACCTGTTTTTCCGTTTCGAGCGGAGATAACGGATGGCTATTTGTAATTCAAAAGGCATAGGCATATTGCATCAAAGGTGATTCTCACAAAACACGTTTACCAAACCTGTAGAAGTCAACGTTAAACTTGATAGATGAGTCTCGTTACGTGTTTCTTTCCATCAGCGATAAATTCCTCTTTATTTGTTTCAAATGATCATTCACATGTTGCACGTAAAAGCTGACCAATTCTTCTAACGATAATTCTCCCCGCACGGAATGAAAGCCTTTTTTATTGAAACGTTCGGGAGCCAGTCGTGAAAGAAGATTCACATTCACTCTTCTCATGAGTCGAATGACTTCCAGGGATTCTCGCAAGTCGACTTTTGTATAGTCAAGGATGACGGACCAATCCATTTCAT
>METF01000297.1:0-934 GCA_001771235.1 Candidatus Zhuqueibacterota bacterium RBG_16_48_16 | reverse complement strand
ACACCGGATCCAGTCTCGCCGCTTTTGCCGCCGGGTAGACGGACGCGGCAAAGGTAATCACCAGCGCCGAGCAGCCGATGGAGATAAAATCCGTCCAGTCTATAACCACGGGCAACGAGGTGATGATATACAAATCCGAAGGCAGGGCAAAGAATTTGTAGGTGATCTGCGCCCAGCAAAAACCGTATCCCAACAGGCAGCCGGACATCGTGCCGATGACGCCGACGACAAATCCTTCGAAAGTGAAAATTTTCCTGATCCCTTTTGCAGATGCGCCCATGGTTTTCAAGATGCCAATCTCTTTGGTTTTCTCCATCGTCACCATCGTCAGGGTGCTGATGATGTTGAAAGCCGCGACCAGAATGATCAGGCTGAGGATGATAAAAGCCGCCCATTTCTCGATTCTCATCCAGGAAAAAAGATGCGGATTGATATCGAACCAGGTGAGGGCACGGTAAGTCGGGGCTATTTTCTTGTTCAATGCTTTGGCCACGGCACCGGCTTTGTTGAAATTATCGAGCCTCACCTCGATGCCGCTGATATTTTGGCCCAGGTCGAACAACTGTTGCGCCGAGGCAATGGAGACATAAGTGAAATTGTCGTCATATTCGGACAGCCCGGTCTCAAAGTATCCCATGACACGAAATTGTTTGATTTTGGGCGATTGGCCGAGGCGGGTGACGCCCTTAAAGCTGTAAACGGAAACGACGTCGCCCAGCGTGACAACCAGCCTGTCGGCCAGGTTAAATCCCAGCACGATTCCGGGCAGCGTTCTGCCGTCCTCGCCCTCGATCATGCCAAGATCGAGGCTGCCAAAGTTGATGTTTTTTTCGATCTCAGCGACCTGGTTGGCTGTGGCTGGGTCGATGCCCTTGATGAATATGCTGGCGCTCGCCTGCCTGGCCCGGATCAGCGCCTTTTCCCGAATAAAAGG
>METF01000296.1:7929-8097 GCA_001771235.1 Candidatus Zhuqueibacterota bacterium RBG_16_48_16 | reverse complement strand
ACCCAGGGTGACCGGACGGCTCGGATCCTCGCGATGGCAGATATCCTGTAGCTTGCGCAGTATTTCGTGACCGTTAGCGGCGGCCTGCTCGCGGATTTCATTGCCGACACTCCAAAGCACAACCGAGGGATGGTTGCGGTCTCGATGGATCATCGTGGTGAGATCGTG
>METF01000296.1:7187-7833 GCA_001771235.1 Candidatus Zhuqueibacterota bacterium RBG_16_48_16 | reverse complement strand
GCTCGGCCCATTGGTCAAAATACAGGTGATAGGAAAACTCTGTTTTGCCAATTCTCCACTCATCAAACGGTTCGTCCATGACCAGGAATCCCAAACGGTCGCACAGATCGAGAAATTCAGGAGCGGGCGGATTGTGCGAGGTACGGATGGCATTGCATCCCATCTCCTTGAGAATCTCCAGCCGGCGCTCCCACACCCGCTCGGGCACCGCCGCGCCAACGCAGCCGCCATCGTGGTGCAGGCAGACTCCTTTCATCTTGACCTGCCTGCCGTTGAGTGTGAACCCTTTGTCCAGCGGGTAGTCGATGGTGCGAATGCCAAAAGTCGTTTCGACGCGGTCGGTCAAACGCTCTCCGTCATAAACCAGGCTGACGGCCTTGTACAACCTCGGCGTCTCCAAATCCCACAGTTGCGGCTGCGGCACAGGGATGAGCTGGTCGACTGTCGCTTTATCGCCTGCCGCGACTTTCAAGGTCGTTGTTTTTTTTGCGACCGCATTGCCATCCGGATCGATAATCTCCGTCACCAGGTTGCACGCCGCACTATTCTCCCCATCGTTTTGTACGACCGTTTGCACCTTCACCGAAGCTTCCTGGTTTGTGACCTTCGGTGTGGTCACGAATGTGCCCCAATGAGCCACATGTAG
>METF01000296.1:6801-7073 GCA_001771235.1 Candidatus Zhuqueibacterota bacterium RBG_16_48_16 | reverse complement strand
TCACCGGCGACGAGATGGCCCGTCAATTCGTAGTAAAAACTGCCGTAGCCGAAAGGATAATGGCCGAGGTGATGGCCGTTGATCCAGACGTCGCTGTTCTCATAGACGCCATCGAACTCGATGAGGATGCGGCGGTTGGTGATGTCGTCCGCTGACATGGTAAAATGCTTTCGATACCAGCCGATGCCGGTGGGCAGGTAGCCGCCGCCACCTCCGCTTGGGGCATCCTGGCTCAGAGGGCCTTCGATGCTCCAATCGTGAGGCAGGTTGAC
>METF01000296.1:5874-6696 GCA_001771235.1 Candidatus Zhuqueibacterota bacterium RBG_16_48_16 | reverse complement strand
ACTCTCTGGCTGGGCTTGCCCCTGCCAGGATAGGGTGAACACGGTCAGTAGAAATAGACTCCAAAATTTCATGTGCCGCTCCTTTTGGGAGATATTAAAAGTGACCTATCACAGGGTAATCCGGGTGTTTTATTGTAACAGCAAGTATAAATGAAATGTTAAAAGTCTAGCGTAAAACGAAGAACATTGAAAACGGTTTTTCTCGTTTTCATAAGTACATGTCGGGTTTTTGTTTGTAGTTCAAGCATGAGCTTGCTAACCAAGGCAAAAGGCTGAAGTACAAACATCCACGACCTGATAACAAGTGTCCGAACGAAAACTACTTATTTAAAAAATTTTTGTCATTGCGAGGAGTGAGGAACGAACGACGAAGTAATCCCCTTACTTTTCAGGAGATTGCTTCGGCAAAACTTGTCCTGAGCTTGTCGAAGGAAACGCCTCGCAATGACAGCAGATTTTCAATTGATTAATTTTCGTTCGGACTCTCTATAAGCTAAAAACCAATGGCCAGGAGTTAACAGCGAACGACCAGAATAATAATAAAACATCTCTGTTCAAAGATCTGTCATTTGTTATATTGCACCGAGCTGTCATTCATTCCGAATGAGCTTTTTTGCAGCATGGCGCTGATCTCCGCGCCAGCCAGAATGGTCGGGCCGTAGCCGTGCGCCGCATAGACGTTGATGGGACGATGATAATAGAATGCCGGATCGAACGCCATTCCCGTGCCGACGCAGGTTCCTTCCACCTGGCCTTTTTCATTCACCTTTGTCGTCACGGCATTCCAGCCCAACAACGCCATCGGGCCGTAAGCCAGCGGAT
>METF01000296.1:5568-5652 GCA_001771235.1 Candidatus Zhuqueibacterota bacterium RBG_16_48_16 | reverse complement strand
TGGCCCAGCCGTTGGCGCGGGCCCAGTGAAACGCAGGGTGCTCCGCCATATCCTGCACCCAGCCGTGCATGTAAAGTCCCTTCT
>METF01000296.1:5310-5528 GCA_001771235.1 Candidatus Zhuqueibacterota bacterium RBG_16_48_16 | reverse complement strand
GACGGCATCGTCATAATAGTTGCGGTCGCCCGTCAGCTTGCCCATCTGCGCCAGGGCAGGGACGCTCATGAACAGATCGTCCAGCCACAAGGTGTTTTTTTGCGGCCGGTTGCGGGCCAGGGTTCCGTCTTGCAGGCGGAATTGTTTGTTATGGACGTGGTCGATGAGCCTGTCGATCACCGGGCGCAAGCCGTTGACCAGACCGGCCCGCTCCGCTT
>METF01000296.1:943-5219 GCA_001771235.1 Candidatus Zhuqueibacterota bacterium RBG_16_48_16 | reverse complement strand
CACGAGCTTTTGATAATGCGGCACAACGTCGGCAATGAATTGAAGCCTTTTGGCGGTATAGCCGGTAAAGGCGCTGTCGCCGGTGACTTCTCCTGCCAGGAGCATCCCGGCGTAGGTCACACCCCATTCGTAGCTGATGATCTTGAAATCACCGGGTTGTGGCATTGCGTGTTCCGCAATTGCGGCCAGGTCGGTGATCTCTTTGCCCGTATCGGAATTGATGAGGCGAGCCGGTGTCGCCGCGTCCAGGTAGCCATAGACACGATCCAGCACCTTTTTGACATCCTGCACGGTTGGAACGCCGTAGGGCACAGGGTACTCCGGCTGCAATGCGTGCAGAGCGGTGGTGGCGTCTGTCATTCGCTGGGGAGGTTGCGACAAAGCTTGCGGCGAGGACAAAGCAAAGATGAGCATAGAAAAGGATACGAACATGGGTACAAGAATTCTTACGGATGGTGTTTGCATGGATGATCCCTTTGTTTTTTATATTACCATGGAAGAGAGAACGAGATGAATTTCGCCTTACGTTACTGATCGCCCAGGATTTCCATCCTGGGCGTTAGAATGGATTTGGGCTTCCAGCCCCTTGTGCTTAACAACGTCAAAAGTCGGATTTTAGAAAATGGCAGCATCATTCGAATTCATCGTTTTTCGATAGCATGAAAACGGGCAGAAGCCCTGTTCTATCAGGCGCCCTGGATTGGAAATCCAGGGCGATCGGGGAAAAGAGGGCGAGATAAATCTCGCTTTACGTTAATATAAAAATGACAGAGCAAAATGCAAAATTATCTTTTCCCCAAAGCAGGTTGGTGAGCAAATCCTGCCAGGGCATACACAAGCGCGGCCTGCCAGTTAATCGCAATTTCATTGGTTCTATAATCAGCTTGATCGTCAGTCCAATCGGTGGCAGACTCGCCACCGCCAACGAGATAGCCGGGCCAGGGATCTTTTACATTGTCCGCACCGGAGCGCCGATCGTGTGGATTCATGGGCGGCTGAAAACCGAGTCCGGTGATGTATGAACGACCGTAATAATTTCTGCCGAAAAGATGGCCAACGGCATCCAAAATTGTGTTCGCATATTCCGTCTTGGGAGAAATTTTATTGGCCACTTGTAGGTTCAGCACCTGCCTGGCGACCGTGCCGTTACAGCCCCAATAGTACTTGCCGCCCAGCGGCCTGCCGTACACATCTCTGTTCCTCTTGGCAACGAGTCTATCCGCAATGGCGAGCAGGTCGTTCCGCACAGCCTGCAAAATCAGCGGATGTCTTCCATCTCTTCGCGACAAAAGGTAGGTGAACATGCCAAGATTTTTTACATTGCTCCAGTCCCAGTCTTCATCGATTTTACTATCAAATCTGATGGCTCTCTCTTCAAAATCTTTCAGATAATCAACCTCGCCTGTCGTCTCCCACAACTCAGCCGCCGCCCACAGCCGGTCGTCCGGATCGGAAGTCCCATAGCCGCCCGTTCGAAAGGCTTGCTGATTCGGCCTTTTGTTGTTTGGATTCATCCTTAGAAAAGCATAACTCTTTTTTGCCGCCTCCAGGCATGTCCGCGCATATTGGGCGTTGTATGGCTTGAAATAACGCGCGGCCATGGCCATCATCGCTGCAAAATCCGCGGTTGCGGCCGAGCTCCAATCCACGAAATAGCGTTTTTCGCTATCATCTTCAGGAAGAATAAAGCCGGAAAAATTCAGGCGAGTCAATTTATGCGACACTTTGCCGGAATCATCCGGCAACGGCATTTTCAAAAGCCAGTCGGTCTCCCATTTGATTTCCTTGAGAAAATCAGGATATCCTGGCGCCGTATCAGGGATATCGAGGGACATGTCCTCAAGCCGATCTCGAAAATGGTCCCACGCCAAAAACAATACGCCGACGGTGACACCGGCATTCACGACATATTTCCCGTAATCACCGGCATCATGCCAGCCGCCGGTGCCATCGCGCCGCGTATCTTTGAGGCCAAGATAATCCAGAAAGCCATCCTCAAGATGGCATGCTTTGTGGGCAAAATGCTGGCCGTTATGCTCGCCTTCGACCGCCGTGCCGCAACGCAGTAAATAAAAGCCTCTCATGGCCGTGTAAAACGCCAGGTCATAAATCCCCTGGCCGATCTTGAAATCGATAGACCGGCCCACGCCCGGAACGTCCAGGTAATAACTGCCTTCCGAGCTGAGCTGTGAAAAATCGGCAATCCAGGCGTCCTGATTCACGTCGTTCTGGTGAAAGGGGCCGGTGACTTTACCGGAATAGACCGTTTTGCCATCCGCCGTTTTCTTTACGGTGAAATCGGAACAGCCGGCAATGATCGTCGCCTTTTTCTCCATGCCTGGGAAAAAGCCTAAAGAATTCAGCCGGATATCAGAATCGACAGCGAAGGCTGCGGCAATGCCCAGGGAGAATATCGCCATGGCAACGACCGAATGAATTGTCATTTTGTTGCCTCCATAATGAATCATGAACTCACGAACAGGACTTTTTTTGTGAGTATTCAGGTATGTGCTTAAAGACAAAACTATTTAGGGCAAAACAATTAACCCTGAGAGAATAAGAATAGATAAAACCGGTTTGGATAAATGTCAATCATGATAATGTGGCATTCGAGACAATTCTCAAATAAGGCTCTCTTTAATAGTTTTGTCCAAAATCGTTTTGCCTTTACATTGACGACGCCTGAATCACAAATATTCTCACATAAACTACCTTATTTTTGTTTTAAAAACCTTAGTAGCAACCGACATTTAGTAAGACCCTACCTTATTGCCTTATTTGATGAGAATAAGGGAATAAGGTTAAAATGTGTGGTGACTATTTTTCTACTAAGGTTAAAAAAACAAAACTTGCTCTGTTGGTAAACAATTTTCGCTCTCAAAATCCAAGCCCGTAGAGATGAAATATCTCTCATTATCCGTGTCCAGCAGGAAATGAGGGTAAGGATAAGCCCTCGATGGAGAGGGGGACTCGTGAGGCAACCTAAACTGTTTCTCAATGAATCTGTAACAGCCTGACACGCAGGCTTGTCAAAGGAATTACGCCCTATTCATATAAACAGCAGCAAGCAAAAGTCGCTTACTCCTTTTCATCACGATCCGGTCTTTGTGGGAAACGAATTTCAATACGTGTGCCGTCATTTTGAGACACAGAGATATTACCCCCCAATTGATCCTCGGCCAGGATGTGTACCAGCCGTAGTCCCAACGATTCGGTCGATTCCCAGTTCAATCCTTCCGGCATACCTACGCCGTTGTCTTCGACCAATAAATCGACCCAATCGTCTTTGTCCAATGCCATTTGGATTTTGATCCTGGCGCCTGCTTCTTTTTGAGGAAATGCGTGTTTAAGCGCATTGGAAATCAGCTCATTTAAAATTAAGCCGCAAGGAACGGCGAAATCAATAGCGATGGGGATGTCCTTGATGTCCAGATCGCACGCCACTTGTCCGCTGGTGCTGAGATAGCTGTTGTACAAACCTTTGACAAGGCCACTGATATACTCTTTCACATCCAGGTGGGCGAGATCCTCACTTTTATAAAGATATTCGTGGATCAGCGCCATAGAGCGCACCCTGTCCCTGCTCTCGTTAAAAATAGCCAGGGTTTCCGCATCTTTGATATTCGATGATTGCAGATTAAGCAAACTGGAAACGACCTGAAGATTGTTTTTTACCCGGTGGTGAATTTCTTTCAGCAGGACTTCCTTCTCGGCCAGGGATGAACGTATTTTCTCCTCAGCAAGCACAACGTTGGTGACATCCCTGGATACCCCGACGATAGCCTGTACGTCGCCGCTCTTGTCTTTGATCGGCACTTTGGTGGAGGATATCCAGGCCGAATTCCCGCCATTGCTCCTGACTTTTTCGACCTTGCAGATGAGCGGTTTCCCCGAGCGAAAAATCTCCTGCTCGTCCTGGAAACGCTCGGTTGCGAGATCATGCGGGAAAAAATCAAAATCCGTTTTACCCAGGGCTTCTCCCTGGGAAGCCAGGCCAAAGGCATCGAGGTGAGCTTTATTGTTTCGGATAAACCGGGACCGGCGGTCTTTGAAGTAAATGCGATCCGGGATGTTGTCCATCAAAGCCTGCATCAATTGATTCTCACGCTGCAAAGCCTGTTCAGCCTTGATTCTCCTCGCGCGATTTATTAACAAAAACATGATCAGTAACGTCTGAGTCCCGAAAATGAAGAAGGCAATCCAGATCTCGTTTTTGTAGCGGCTGTAGAAGCTCACGGGGGCATTGATGATCTGGCTTCCGGGCGGAAGTTTTTTG
>METF01000296.1:0-897 GCA_001771235.1 Candidatus Zhuqueibacterota bacterium RBG_16_48_16 | reverse complement strand
CGCAGCGGCTGTTCAGTTGAACGGGAATGTCTTTTGGATCCGTGCCCGAAAGAATTCGCGTCGCCATATCCGCCACGACCTTACCCTGTTCCGCGCCGGAGAGTAATTTCCCTCCGACCACACCCAGGTTAAGATAAACATCCGAAAGAACATATACCGGTACAGGAGAATGGCGAGTGATAAGAGGAACCACTTGTTCGTGTTTAAAGTTGCGATGGCTCCTGTCCCTCAGCCAAAGCTGGTAGATAACAACCGCCTCGTCAGGGGGCAGCTTTTCCAACGCCGCCAGCAGCTCTTCAAAAGTCAGTTGACTGCCGTCAAGAAAGATAACCTCAAACCGGGTGAGCTTGCGAATTGCCTCTGCCTCGACGCGCCTCAACGCCTCTCCGGTCAGCGAATTGTCATTGATTAAGTAAAGGTACCTGGCATCCGGGTGGAGCGACTCGATCAGCCGAATATTGTCTTCGATATCAGCCTGCTCCATGATGCCGGTGCATGTCGGATGTTCACTCTGCATATCGGGGGAATAGTCATTGATTCCCCAAAAAACAACCGGAGTCCCCGGCCACAGGGATTCCCGGTGATCCTGCATAAACATGAGCGCCCGATCATCCGCTACCATGACAAGATCGAATTCTTCCCCCGCATACTTTTGCAGAAGATAATTATTGAACAACTGCAAATGAGCCTCATCATCGTATCGTTTGGTATCCATGTACTCCAGCCGAATATCGACGTTGGGGATTTCCGTTTGCAGCCCCCGGAATATCACGTCAACCGCTTCCTCTGGCAGCCGATAGCCAAAATGATAAGAATGGAGCAAAAGCACCTTTGGCTGGTTGCCGTCTTCACTATGAAGACCGCCAGGGCTGGCGCCGATACTGGCAAACAACAATA
>METF01000295.1:9149-9258 GCA_001771235.1 Candidatus Zhuqueibacterota bacterium RBG_16_48_16 | reverse complement strand
CCACGTAAACCCGGCCGTATACTTTCGGATCACCGGTGACATGAAGCAACAGCCCCCATTGATGTTGATCGTCATTAATGCGCACCCAATTCTGTGCTGCGAAAAAGAT
>METF01000295.1:8663-8933 GCA_001771235.1 Candidatus Zhuqueibacterota bacterium RBG_16_48_16 | reverse complement strand
CGGCTTCCGAAATAGATAATATCACCTTCATTCGGATCGACAGCCATTCGTTCGCCGTTACCGCGACCATTTTCGTTGCCGCCCATCTTGAACGGCATGTCTGTGCGTTGAAAAGTCTTGCCGCGGTCGTTGGATCGCAGGATAGCGCCATTGGGTGTCCGAGGATTGGTATAGGTGCCACATGCCAGATAGACTCGGTTGGCATCGGAGGGATCGACGGCAATACTTTCAACTCCCATCGGGTTAAGTTCATCATAAGACAACCAGTCC
>METF01000295.1:2539-8622 GCA_001771235.1 Candidatus Zhuqueibacterota bacterium RBG_16_48_16 | reverse complement strand
GGCGACGCCCATGTCCGTGCGACAGTAGGATACTCCCTTTGCCGTGGGGTGAAAAATGATACCGTCGACAAATCCGCCTCCCACGATTTGCACGCTCTTCCAGCGATATGGCACTGATGAAGGCTGCCGTAACTGCATAGTCTGAGCCGTCGCTGTGATCTCGAAAACAGCCATGATCATAAGTGTTTTGGCAATTGCTTTGGACGACCGAATTATGGAAGCAGGTCTCCTTCTTTAGTCTTGTTTCCAGTCTGATACCGTTGATTTTACTGTTCTATCCGGCTGTGGACAAATCTCAACGCCGGCTCCATGATTTTCTTTTAGCAAAATAATATTGACCGACCGCTCATTCAACATTTCGCGAAACTCGTCCTTCCGGCAAAACCGGAAACAACCACATCACTTTTGGGGATTTAAATCCGTCAAAGAATACTTGAATCTGATTCCTTTACTTTTTACTTTACTATTATGCAAACGTTAGCAAAGTTAGCTGCGGGCCTGAAGAACATCCCTGCCGGAGCAGCCTGGTATCTTGCCGATATTGCCGAGGCAAAAGGCAAGCAAGACCTCTATGCCCATCAGTCACCGCAGAAACTGAAAGTTTTGCTCGAGCATGCCCTTGTCGAGAGCGCCGTATCGTCAAACCGTATCGAAGGTGTTGAAATCGATAAGAAGCGTGTCGGAACCATCATTTTTGGCAAGCCTTTACTTCAGGACCGCAATGAAGAGGAAATTCAAGGATACCGTGATGCACTCCAATGGATTCACGCCGATAGTGAGAAAATCCATTTCAGTGAAGCCACTATCAAGAAATTGCATAAAATGTCTCGTGGTGAAATCTGGGATTCAGGCAAATACAAAGAAAAAGACAGTGATATCATCGAACGTTTGCCAGGCGGGGATACGCGGGTGAGATTTAAAACGGTAAGCGCTGGAAATACCCCTCAAGCCATGAAAGAGCTTGTGTCTTTATATAATGAGCTGATCAAGACAAATGCCATACATCCTCTTATTGCGATGGCAGCGTGTAATCTTGATTTTCTTTGCATCCATCCTTTCCGCGACGGCAATGGCCGGGTTTCCCGACTCTTGCTGCTGCTGCAACTATATCATGCCGGTTATAACGTCGGGCGATACATCAGTCTGGAGCGTCTTATTGAAGAACACAAAGAACGATATTACGAAACGCTTGAGATGTCCTCGCAGCGCTGGCATGAAGGTAAACATGATCCATGGTCATACATAAATTTCCTGCTTTATATGTTCAAAATGTCTTATGGCGAATTTATCGACCGGGTAGAAAAAATCGAAACGACGAAAGGGGCAAAAACAGAGCTGGTTATTGAACAAATACGGAAAATGAATGGTGACTTTACCTTGTCCCAGCTCCAATCAAGATGTCTCAATGTAAGCCGGGATATGGTACGCAAGGCGCTTAAAGATTTGCAGAAACAAGGGAAGGTAATCTCTGAGGGACGAGGATTAGCAGCGCGATGGCGGAGAAAGGGTAATGCCCCTTTATAGAGGTAATAATAAGGGTAATATGTTGTATCTATTCAGGCGTCGTCAAAGAAATTAAGATAAAAAGGGCCCGTTGAGAAATGGAGATCAAGGTCGACAGATCAGCCTTTTCTATTGGCAACCTGTATGATGGCGGAGATGAAAAAGAATATTGGTTATCCAAATCACCACAGGAGAGAATAGAGGCTATTGAAATCATGAGGAAAATAATATATGGCTATGACTCATCTACCGGAAGACTTTAAGATTTTTTGAGATTGCTAAACTCAAATAGGGTGGATTATTTAGTAATAGGAAGACCATGAAAGACACCCACTCGCTGCTGTCGCTCTGCGCCCCTCGTCCGGTGTTTCTCAACGGAGGAATTCAGGACTCCTGGACGGATCCTTACGGCATCTATTTGACCGCCGCAGGTGCAACCCCGGTTTACGAGCTGCTCGGAAAACAGGGATTGGTCGTGCCCGATGATAAACCGCGGATCGATGTCAGCTATATCTCAGGTGATGTAGCTTATCGATATCATAACGGCGGCCACACGGATGCCCCGGATTGGCCGGCTTTTTTTGAATTCGCCTCGAAATACCTGGATGGAAGATAGCCAGTAGTCAATATGTGTTGTTTCAACCTGCAAACCAATATGTTAATCCGAAAGTTGCTTCACAGTTTAGAACTTTATTGATTTTATAGTATCATTTCAGTATCGTGAGATATGGCAAGAAAAATTAGTAAGACAAAAACTTCAGGAAGTGACAGAATGAGAGATAAAGACAAATATTTAAAAATAGTAGAATGGTCTTCAGAAGATAATTGCTATGTTGGATCCGTTCCCGGGTGGATTGGCAAATGTTGTCATGGTGATGATGAATTGAAAGTCTATCAAGACCTTTCTAAAATTCTTGATGAGTGGATCGATATTTATAAGGACGACAAACGTCCATTACCCCCTCATACTCATAGAGAATATTCTGGTAAATTTGTAATACGTACTGGACCAGAATTACACAAAGCTCTTGCTCTTAAGGCATTGACTGCCGGTGAAAGCTTGAATAATTTTTTAGTTAAAAGATTAAAATCGGTTGTTTCGGATTAATCGGTAAGAGGCGGTTTCACTCAAGCCATCCCCACACCATCCCAAAAAATACTCGCGACAGGCGAGGACAAGCGGGCCGGATGCGGCCTGTAAACAAGTCAGGGACGTGCTTGCCTAATGCTAGTCGTTAATCGTATCCGCAGGCGCAAACGATCACCTCATGAGTTCACGCCCTCCATTAATTTATCCAACGGGTTTCATACCATGAAGGGTGTACCACAAAAGCGAAGATCATCTGTATAAAACCATTTTTATGATCTGTTGTCGATTTCCCACGAACAACTGGCAAAGATACAGTCCCGAGCTGGACGGATGACCCAGGCTATTCCTGCCGTCCCACACGACTCTTTTCTCACCATCATTCTGTTTTTCTTCGACCAAGCTCCTCACCAACTGGCCATCGAGCGCGTAAATCAAAAGCCGGACGCGAGCCGGTTTGTCCAGATGGTAAGAAATCGCCGTCGAGGAATTGAAGGGATTGGGATGGTTTTGATACAGTCGAAAATCATCCGCTGCTGACACTGGATTATAAACCACCCGCTGTGGCACATCATAGTCGAGCTGCTGATCCATCCATTCCAGACGGCCGATAACCCACTCTTTGAGACGCTCGATCTCCTCGTTGTAGGGATGTTCTTCGGAACCTGGCCATCGCTGGAAATTCCTGATCCTCGCCTCTTGTAAAGAATCCACCCAGCCATCTATGGTGGAAAATAAGGCGTCTGTGGTTATGACCTCTCGACGCAGCTCACGCCATCGGACTTGCACCCGGTCGATAAAGCCGGGATGATGCCCCAGCTTTTCCCACCAGAACGGCACCTGGTATCCGTCCCAGGGCCGGTACAGTCGATAATCGACCTGCCAGCCTTCCGTGACAAAAAGATCCTCAGAAAACCAGGCTTTGCCAAAGCTCAGATTAAAATCCCATATAGGTCCGGCATAAAGCAGCTTGTCCTTGCTATCCCGATCTTTGTACAAGAACGCACTGATGCGATAAGCATCGACGTTTTTGCAGAATTCATTGAGAATAAAATGATCGACAAAAGACTCGACGTCGATGTAGCTCGGGTAGCCTCTTTGCGGATCATCAAAATTTGTCTCGTTCATCGCAGTTTCGAACTCATCCATATAATCCCTCAGGTAATCCTGCTGCTCCTGCACCACGTCATCCGCTTGCGGATAATGGTACTGGTAGCGAACGCCCATGTTGGATCGCCATCCGTCGACATTTTCTCCGGCGCTCTTGTCGATTTTAAAAATATAGCCACCAGTCAGCGAATCGCCCGAGGTATCGTCCGCATCCATCTCGGCCACATCCACCCGCCTCCTGTCCCTCTTGATCTTTTCCATCAGGACGTACAATCCCTGGTAATCATCATTGAGCACCAGCTCACAGTACCGCGTTCGGCTGGCATAGCGTCCGATTTGGAGCGATAAATTATAGGCCAGGACATTGCGGATCAGAGACTGGTCGTCATAGGGACCATAAAAAATCCAGTCGTTTTCGCGCGGCAGGCCGAGCAATTCGACATTCAGGTTATTGCCCAGGGAGTCCTGGGTTTCGAAACGATACTGTTTTTTGGGATACGCCGCAGAAGCGCTTCCCCTTAGCTCGATGGCAATTCTGCCGTTATAGCCGTCAAAAGGATCATCCATGCTGTTCCTTGATCCTTGGTGATCGACAACGCCCATAAAAGCTTCGATCCGGGTCGATTCGACAATCGACCGGCCCTGAGTATCGATGACGACGATGGGGAGATCGGAGGAGGTAAGATTCACCTGGGCGGGCATCCGCCAGGCCATTACCAATAACAAAAGGGGAGTGAAAAGATAACGATTTGATCTTGGGGAGGTCATAAAAAAGACCTTTCTTTCTGCTCAGGAATTTGCCACAAGCGTTCCGCCAATGACGATGAGCAGTGCACCAATCAGCAGCCGTACGGTGTTGACTTCTTTGAATTCTGAAAAAATAATCAATCCCAGCACAACGGTCACCAGGGTGTTCATATTATACAGCGGCGCCAGCTTGCTCACCGGGGCATGGTATTTGGACAGGGCGACAGCAACAAGTGTCATTCCCAGTCCCCAGAACAGGCCGATCGCCATGGCGTAACCTCCGGATTCGAAGGAAATTATCCTTTCCGGCGTAAAAATCACCAGGATCACTCCGACAAACACCACTCCTGTTCCGGTGGCGAGAATGTACAAAGGCAGGCTGATTCCGCTTTGCGTGCTTGATTTTTGAAGAACGCCAGCCAATCCGTAACACAACGCCGGAATGAATCCGCCAAAAAGAATACCCAGCATGTTCTTGCTCATATATTATCCTTTCGAAAATTTCTACAAGCCGAATTATTGTAGGAAAATTTCGCTACTATTGCAAGAGGATATTCTTCAGGCAACCATTCAGATGTTGTTGAGGTCATTTTGTCGAGTTCCTGTGGGACAGTCCTGTTTTCCTGCCTGGACGCGATTACTTGATTTCGGCTCGGTCCATAAAAATGGCAGAATGATTCTTCGGCAGAATAATTAGGGACGAAACATTCGGTGAGAATTCTCCCACGAAATATTTTCACAGAACGAAAAATATGCACCTTTATAGTTATAAAGAACTATTACCACTTTTCCTGCAATCCATTTCTGCTCCAAATAGACCTGCTTTTTACTTGATTAAGTGTATTGAATGGCTTACTATTTGCCATCCTCTTTGAAATAAAATTTGAGCCTAAATATCCAGATTGAACCGGGAACATTGATTCACTACCAATTCAAGCCCACTAAACACACGAAAGGCACTAAACTTATTCTGTTTTTGTGTTTTTTCGCGTATTTCGTAGGCAATTAAAAAAGTAGTGGTTTTTCATTTTCGAATCTTAGCCTGCGTTATTCATAGATTTTTGCAGCAAAGGCACCAAGTCACAAAGGATCACAAAGTTATAAAGCAGTGTGTTTAAAACCGTATTTTTGTATCGAATCATTGCAGTTGCTCGACAAACTAAATATTCTCTAAATTTTGTGTAGTGTAGTGCCTTCGGGACTTTGTGGCAATGAATTATTCCGGTCAGGTTGAACTATAAACCGGGGAGGTCTCTATGCCCTTTACAAATCTTTTCTCGCCAAAGACGAGCTTGACAAACAAGATCGTTGCCAGTATAGTTCTTTTTCTTCTTTATGGAACAACCGAAATGTGTTTTTCCGGAGTACCTATTAAAATTGCCGATTCGGACAGGGCAGATGCCACCGCCTTTAACAACGGCAGAAGGATGGCCAGGACGTCCGATGACCGGCTCGTCGTGGTCTACCAGGATTCTGTCGAAGGCCGGCCTGCCGTGATGTGGCTCCACAGCCAAAGCGGACGGAACTGGTCGCAGCCGCAATTACTCGATTACGGCGAAAACCCGACGCTGACCATCGGCAACCAGGACCGGATATACGCCGCCTGGGTCTTAAGCGACGGCAAAGGGATCGGGCT
>METF01000295.1:2222-2510 GCA_001771235.1 Candidatus Zhuqueibacterota bacterium RBG_16_48_16 | reverse complement strand
GGAATCCGGCCGATACGACCCAGTACATCCGGCCTGAAAACGCAGTTTCCTGCTCTTATCCTTCAATCGAATGGCAGGGCTATCGACTGTATGTGGCCTGGCAGCAAAAGAGCCGGGATTTGGAAACGGAGAATATTTATTTCCAGGTGAACGATCCGGCGCTTTCTACCGCCTGGCAGAGTTTCAAGATCAGCTCCGACAGCGTTCAATCGGTCTACCCGGTCGTCACGGGGGATTTGGAATTTTACCCCGGTTTCGTCCATTTACTCTGGACGGAGTTCGACGGCC
>METF01000295.1:1869-2036 GCA_001771235.1 Candidatus Zhuqueibacterota bacterium RBG_16_48_16 | reverse complement strand
TGACCCACGCGGTGCGGGTCCGGAATTTTGAGATTCAATCTTTTGGTTCCGATTCTATAGCCGCAGATCATGATGTTCTGCCCAGTGCAGATGATGTCTATTTAACCTCTTGCGCCGTCGTGTGGGAGAGTTGGGATGATATTTATTACGCCCAGAACGTGGACGGC
>METF01000295.1:1008-1531 GCA_001771235.1 Candidatus Zhuqueibacterota bacterium RBG_16_48_16 | reverse complement strand
CCTTTCGCAAAAATTGTTACCCGGCGACTATAAGCTGAGATGGAATGGAACCGACAGTCAGGGGAATTCGGTCGCATCTGGAATTTATGTGATAAGAGCCGAATTTGATCGGTGTGTTTTAACGCAAAAGGCTATTTTGCTAAAATGAGCGGAAATAAGAGAAAACTTTTTTTGCGTTTTATAAAATGTCATTCGTATTTGTTCATTATTTGGCGGTGCAATGTCATGAAAAGTCTAAAATCTTTTTGCTTCCTTCTCTTTCTTTATTCAGCCGTCAACGCCCAACAGACCGGCACCAAGACCTGGGAACAAACCACGGCATCCGATTTCAACAGCGGCACGCTCACCGATGTTGTCGTCACCGATTTTGACGGCGGCGAAGTGGAGCTGCGCCCGCAATTGATCCTCAGCAGGAATGAATACACTGATAACGATGCCTTGCGGTTTATAACCTGGCATCCAAGCGGTGATTATTTTATCAAGACCCTGGTGCAAAACGGCGCCGTTTTGGTGCAAAAATTCG
>METF01000295.1:0-990 GCA_001771235.1 Candidatus Zhuqueibacterota bacterium RBG_16_48_16 | reverse complement strand
CAGGCTCACCGCTGCGAGTGAGTGAATTGTTACATGGCAATGCCTACAACCCGCGAACAGCCATTTTGGGCGATGGAACAGCTCTTGCAGTCTGGAGTGAGGGCGACGATGAATCCGGTCGCTTTGCTTATGGCCAGCTTTTTCAGGACAGCCTTTTAATTGGAAATAATTTTAAAATCAGCCAGGGCGAATATGTTACCGATCCTCATCCGATTCCGGTGGCCAATTACTTGCAAAACAATTTTTGTATTTTTTATTCGGAACGATATCGTAATCCGGACAGAATCATTATGTTCATGCAAAAAAGGGACAAGCAAGCAAGCCAATTGATGGTCACCCAAATCCACGATCGCAGCGCAACGACTGGTGAAAGGATCAAATCCGTGATCCTGGGTGGGGAAGATCACGTGCTCGCCGCTTGGGAGGGCTTTAACCTGGATTTCAGCATAAATTATATAGATGTTTACCTGCAAAAACTTGATCTGAACGGAAAGCCGTTAGAGTCGCCAATTCTTGTCAATGATGACAGAAGGCATGAGCAAAGTGGTCCCTTTATTTGTCCGGATGATCAGGGCAACTTTTTCATCGTTTGGAGCGATACCCGCAGCTCTATGCCGGATCAAAATTATACCTATGACATCTACGGCCAGTATTTTTCCGCGTCCGGCAAACGCATTGGCAGGAATTTCAGGATCAACCAAGGCAGGAATGTTTCTCTGCTTTTGCCTTATGTGCGATATGCCAATAAAGAATTCATCATATCCTGGAAGAGCGCGAACACTAATCAGACTATCACTGAAATTAAAGCCAGCCATTGGAAACTCGACCCGGTTTTTCAGGGGGAATTATTATCTTCTATTTTTAACACCGGCTCCGGCAATGTGAGCTACAAGATGCTGCAATGGCAAGCCGATCTGCCCGGCGAGACAAGGGTGCGATTCCAATTGAGATCGGCAAAACGAGAAACCGAGATCACGGCCAGCGCCTGGT
>METF01000294.1 GCA_001771235.1 Candidatus Zhuqueibacterota bacterium RBG_16_48_16 | reverse complement strand
CATTATTCATGAATTTTTGCCACAAAGGCACCAAGACACCAAGAATATTCAACCTAAAAATAGCTTGGAGTTCAAACAAAGATTTTTTATAAATGTTTTTAAACTATTTCGGTATTACTATTTTTTATGTCTTTGTGTAGCTTTGTGCCTTTGTGACTTCGTGGCTATGAATTATTCAGGATAGCAAAGTCTTTCATAAACAACCACTGCCATTTCCGAATTAAAAGAGGACAAGAAATCATGAGATGTGCGATTCTGCTGCTTTTTTCAGGATGGATTTTCAGCCTGATGACGGCGTCTTGTGGCACAAAACCCACGGCGAATCTACAGGCAAAGTCTGCCGAAGTGGACAGCCTGGTAGTGAGGGCGCGCCGTTCGGGAGCGAAGAATATTGACAGCCTGCGGACGGTGGAGCGCGACCTGGCAAAGCGCTATGTCGAAAAGATTGGAATTGAGAACATCGCCGCCGACGATCTCTATGCCGCGGCGCGATTATTCCACAAGGCGCAGCGCCCGGATACGGCGGTCGAATTGCTGGAAAAGTACGTTGCGCAAAATGAAAAGAATCTCGATGCGATGGACATGCTTTTTGAGCTTTATCTTGATGGGGAAAAGCCCGCCGCAGCGGAAAAGCTGTTCAAAAATCGAATGGCTTTGATTGAGAGCCAACAACTCGGCACTTACTACCTTTACCTCTATTACGGCTATGCTGATATTGGCCTTGACCAGGATGCAATCCGTCTTGCGGATGAGGCAGCCGTTAAAGCCGATTC
This sequence comes from Candidatus Zhuqueibacterota bacterium RBG_16_48_16, assembly GCA_001771235.1. Taxonomy (GTDB): domain Bacteria; phylum Zhuqueibacterota; class Zhuqueibacteria; order Residuimicrobiales; family Sediminimicrobiaceae; genus Sediminimicrobium. Next base: position 8,188 of record METF01000294.1, on the reverse strand, counting down.
GGCCATGGCTCTCCGGCTGCAGGTAGAGAAATCCGAATTGTTGTGGAGGCAGGGGGAGCATGAAAAAGCCATGTCCCTGCTCGATGATTTGAGAAAAAAATACGGTTCCAGCGAACAAAGTTTGAGCAGGATTGAGAAAAAGGAAAACCTGTTCAAGCTGATCGGGAGGAAGTCGTCGGAATTGCATGCTGAACAATGGATCGATAGCGCGCCGATGACTTTATCCCTGTTGCGCGGTAGAGTGGTGTTGCTGGAATTTTGGGCTCCCTGGTGCGGTCCCTGCCGCGCGACATTTCCCCACCTGAAGCACCTTTATGATGCTTACAAAGGCCAGGGACTGGAGATCATTGGAGTCACAAAATATTATGGCTATTTCAATCAATTAGGCGAAGACAGGCGAGACCTTAGCGAAGAAGACGAAATCAGTTTCATTAAAAAATTCAAAGAACACCACCGCATTCCATTTCCTTATGCCATCATTTCAAACGAGGATGCCGATCCTGTTTACACCGCATTTGGTGTAGGCGGCATCCCACATGTACTCTTGCTGGATAAAAAAGGGAGGGTGAGAGATTTCGCCATTGGCTCCGGCAAAGCGAATGAACAATTGCTGGAACGAACCATCCGGCAATTGCTGCAGGAATCCCTATGATTCACAAGTTGTCGTCCACCTGCAGGTTGGGTGAACTACAAATTGTTCATTTTGTATCAACAACCTTATGTTGTCTCACCCAGGATCACATTTTTGGCAGGTGAATGTGCTTTTTTATTGTCAGCTCAAAAAACATTTTTAACATAAAGAAAAAAACGGATGAAATATCACTCATCGAGGCGTTTATAGCTAAGAATAGTGCTTATGGCTGTTAATTGAGGGATCTGTTTCTGACTTGTATGTGAATCGGGATATTTTCATTTTATATTGGCACAGATAATGCATAAATATCGAGAAATAGTGTCTCGATCTTGTGTTTGCGTTCCACCTTTCGCCATAACCTTTTTGCCATTTAAATTTTAAGAAAAAGATATAAGAGGAACGTCGTCATGAAGGGAAGGATTCCTTTTGCGGTTTTGTTGAGGGCGCAGGTCGCCTGGGTTGTTTTGTTTCTGCTATTGATCAACGCACCGATTTTTGCTTTGGTACGACCCTATGATCCTGTGGTTGTGATGGGCGAGCAATTGACGAGCTTTCTTGGCATGCCGGTCAATGAGCTTTACGTGTATGTCTTGAAAAACGGCCAATGGCAGCAGATACCGTTCCAGGTGGACGAACGAGATGGCGGGGAGTATTTTGGTGCCAAAGACGGCGCACTCGATTCGACCGATGTGATCTGTTTTCTCGCCGCCGACATGGGGGATAGCGCCCAGGATTTTCAGTGGATCGGCGATAACGAATCCCTGACCCATGTTCGCTATCAAATAGCCGCCGCCGATACAAGTGAAACAATTCCGCAAAAAGTCTACGCTTACATTTATAGCTCATCGACGCTTGTTTTGGATCCCAATCTGCTCAGCTATATGTCTTATGTTGCGCCCCCCGCCGATGCGTTCAACGATACAATTAAAGGGCAAAGTTACACATTCGCTCACAGCGCTGATGAGGGCATACCCAATCATTTAGCCCTTGCGACCAGCGTGGGAGGGAGCGGCCAGGATATTATGGACCGGTGGAAGATTCGGCTGGAAGGCAAAGCTTTTGGCTTTTTAACTTATACTGTTTCAGAAGAAGAGCTTCAAGTGACTTCCGTGCTGGTAAAAGTCGGAAGGATCAGGGTTATTCGAAAAACACTCTATAATCTTTCGGGTCTCCTTAGTGAGTCCCTAAGTCTGACAACATTTTTCTACCCCAATTTTTCTCGAATAAGCACCGGAAATCAAAATTTGACAAGCGACTATGGCGTGGAGTTACTCAGGCAATCAACCGACTATAACGCGAATATGGCCGGCGGTCTCTTCCATAACACAAATAATCCCAACGTACCTATCGACGGCCAGGCGGATAGAATGAATCCGGAGCTTACAGTTCCCGGCACCAATTGGTTTATGGTTCAACATAACACGCATGGAACCGTGGCCACGGTCGTGGATGTTCCCCAGATCGGCCAAACTCAATCGCTCTTTTTTGTCGATAACGATACCGCCGATCCCAACGATACCGGTGACAAGCTTTCCTATGGCGACTCCGGTGTGCTGGTTACATCCAATGTTGCCATTGTGGGGACTTTTGGATTGGAGACGGCCACCTACTTTCTCGGCCCGAATCACAATCCTGCAGTTGGCGACACCCTGGCGAAATATTTTGATGAGCCGCTACAGGTAAATGTGATGGCGCGCCAGTTTGTGGTGCCTGTAGAATTGGCTTTTTTTTCCGGCAGGTATGTCCATGAGCCTGTGGAAGGTGTATTGCTTGAATGGGCGACGGAGACCGAAACGAACAACCTGGGTTTTGGTGTTGAAAGAAAAACGGAGCCAACGGGTAAATGGGGTGAGCTGGGCTTTTTGCCCGGCGCCGGGACATCCGTCGAGCCGAAAAAATATTCTTATCTCGACAGGGAGAGCGACCCCGGTGAGTATACCTATCGCTTGAAGCAGACGGACACCGATGGCTCTTTTGTTTACAGCAAGCAGGTATCCGTTGCTGTGAATATGCCGGGCTCATTTGTCTTATGGCAAAATTATCCCAATCCGTTCAACCCGTCGACTTCTATCCCGCTTTTTATTCCGGCGGACTATAACGGCACGGTTACCGCACGAATTTTCAATACGCTCGGGCAGCAAGTTCGTTTGTTGCATGACGACATTCTTGAGACGGGTCGGCATGAGATCGAATGGGATGGCTTGGATGATGCCGGGCAGGCTGTTGTTTCGGGTGTGTATATCTACAGCATCGAAGCAGGCGGCATGGTGGCTCAGCGTCGTATGATTAAATTGGAGTAGCGCTGAGCCGGATAAACCGGAATCCAATAACAGACAACCACGAATTTGCACCAATTAAAAGCGAATTTGCACGAATTAAAATTAATCCTGGTGAAAAAATAGCTGAAATTTAATTCGTGAAAGCTCGTGGTTAGATTTTTCAGAATCCAACTTTTGCCATATTTGTACACAAATTGATTTTTACGATACTAAACATTCTCCCAATACGCCTTTAAAATATCCTGCAAAAATTCATCCTGATTTCTGTTCCAGTGTTTTGTCGAAAAAATCTCGACTTCATGAAAACCGTCAAATCCCGCCGCTTCGACCCAGCCCCGTATCCGGCGAATGGGAATGCAGCCATCGCCCATCAAGCCCCGGTCATTCAACATATCCTGCGTGGGACTCAGCCAGTCGCTGACATGAAAAGCAAAGATTTTGTTGTTTTTTCCGCTCCGCCTGATCTCCCGTTCAAGCTCGTCATCCCACCATAAATGATAAACGTCGATAGCCACGCCCACGTAATCGGAATCAATCTTGTCGCACATATCGTTCGCTTGTTTCAGAGTGTTTATCGCCGAGCGGCTATCGGCATACATTGGGTGCAGTGGCTCGATGGCCATACGAATCCCGCACTGTTCGGCGTAAGGCAAAATTCTGATGATACCTTCCAGAATCTGTCCCCTCGAGGTTTCCAGCGATTGGTAAGGAGATGATCCGCAGACCAGAATAACCAGCGGCGCGCCGATGGCCGCTGCCGCGTCAATAGCATCAAGATTATCTTCTATGGCTTTTTCCCTTTCCTTCCTGTTCACCGCCGGGAAAAAGCCGCCCCGGCACAACGAAACAGCCCGCAACCCGGAATTGTTTATGATCCGCCTTGCTTCGTTAAGGGCGTAGCCATCCAGAGCCTGCCGCCACACGGTTATTCCGCTCACGCCGGCAGCGGCGTACCTGGATGCAGCAAGGCCGAGGTTCCACGGTTTTGTTGTTACGGTATGAATGCAGAGCCTGGAAAAATCTTTTATATTTTGTGCCATACCTGCCCGTATCTATTCAACCCACTAAACACACGAAATAAACAAAAAACCACATCCTTTATCCAGAATTTTTTGCCCGCTTGTGGATATTTTTCATGCAAGACAAAGATTCCTCCTGAATGACACCTTCTTTTTATTAAACGGAATTTATGGAATGTTATTCGACTTTTGACTTTCGCTGTAGTTTAGATAGGATCGAAAAAAGTGTAATAAGGGCCGCCATCGATTATTCTTAACAGATAAAGTCCCAGCTCGCGGGCGTGATAATCGCCCCACATTGACGACTCGCCGCACGGCACTTTTCTGTTTTCCGGGATATAATCCCAACCGTTCGGCCGGTGGTAAACGGAGTGCAGGATGAGTCCCTCGTGATCATCGTCAATGGAAAGGTAGGGTCGGTCGAAAAGCGTATTGGCTATTGTCAAGCCCGCCTGGAAATATTTTGTCCCTGCGACCTCCAGTCCTTTGTTCTGTAAAAACTGCCCCAGCCTGAGCATGCCCTGTGCCGCAATGCCTGCCGCCGAGCTATCGACGGGTTCGAGATCGTTAAACGGATCTGCGGCCTTATCGAGATGGTCGGGCAAATAGGCCAGTCCGGGTGCGCCCGTGTCCCAATAAGGGATGCCGTCCGCAGGGGTGTTTTTCAGATAAAAATCCGCCACAGCCGTAGATACCTGCAGGAAGCGATCCAGAAAAGCCTGCTTTGTGTCGCATGGACCGATAGTGATGCCGGTGAATTGCTCTTCCGGAAGAGCCTGGAGGAATTCGAGTTGTTCCGAATAGCCCAGGAGGATCCAGGCCAATCCCCTGGTCCAGGTGGAAAATGGCGAGTAGCCCTGTTGCGAATTCGGACAGCGATAAGAGCCGTTGTTGATGTTAAAAATGGACTCGTGGGCCACCCGGCCTCTAAGGTCATAGATGTCCCTGCCTTCTCCAAAATAGACATTGTATCGGGCCGTGGTTTCGGCATGTTGCAGGATTCTTTTCAGCAGGTTGATTTTCTCATCGTTTTCCCCCAATAAATGGTGACCCAGTTTGTGGCCGAGCGCCAGGGCGCGCATGGAACGGATGGTATCGGCGAATAATGAATGCGGTCCGTTGAAAGAATAGACATATCCCAACCCATTGGGAAGCGGCGTCCATCGTGCGGCCTGTACGGCCCCGGACAGCTTGATCGCCAGCTCGTAAAAATCTTTTTCCCGCGCGTCGCCGCGAAACCCGTTTGCATTTCGCAGGCGAAGCAGATTGCCGTAGGTACTGACGTTATTGAATCCATGGTCGTGAACGCCGGTATGGCTGATGTGAGGGGCCATAAAACGAAAGACTTTGTCCCGACCCGATTCCAGGTATTTTTTATCGCTGGTCGCATCGAACTGTAAAATTTCCGATCCGAATTGAAAGCCCTGGGTCCATTCCGTCCATCCGCGCGTTGTAAATGAACCGTGAACGGTGAAAACCGGCGATCCGTTTTCGAAATTCCAGGTTTTGTTCAGCCGGTCGATTTTTTCAGCAGAAATCTCAAACATTTTGAGAATTTTATTTTCCAGACCTCGGGGTGTAATTTTTTCATCTATTTTGATCATAAAGAAATAAAAATATCTTTGAAATAAAAACGATTGAAATAAAGTTCTCTATTACAAATATTCGTCCTTTATTCTAAAAATATCCTACCTCATTATCATCATTCGGGTTGAAATATTGGTTGCATCGCGAGATAAGATCATTTATTCAACAAGGCAGCGTCTCCTGAGCACGGCATCATTCATATTTTTTCCATGACCAAAACAATTCGCCATTTTCTTACAGGTACAAGAAGAGTAATCCGGAATTCGTTCTGCCTTGCAGGGAAACCGGATGCGAGAAATATAAAAAATTTATCTACTAAACCGAACGAAATATTTACCAAAATCCATCAATTTTAACAGGAGGATGTGATGGCAGTGCAATTAGATGATGCAAGACAACTTTTGGCTGAAGTGAAGCATGAATTGCTCAAGAAGCCGAATGTGGTAGCAACAGGTATTGGCTATAAAATCGTCGAAGGCAAGCCGGGAGCAGAGTTGTCCATTATCTGCTCGGTGGAGACGAAAAAAGCCAAGAGCTTCCTTTCTGCAAAGGATCTTATACCTGCCTCGATTCAAAGTATTCCAACCGATGTTTTTCCATCCGGCATTATACACGCTTTACAATCTCCAACCTCAAAAGTCCGCCCGGCTCCCGGCGGCGTGAGCATCGGGCATTATCAGATAACAGCGGGGACATTAGGTTGCCTGGTCAAGCGGAATGGGAAATTGATGATCCTTTCCAATAATCACGTGCTGGCAAACAGCAATGACGCAAGTACGGGCGACGCTATTTTGCAGCCCGGGCCTTATGACGGTGGCAATAATCCGGGCGATAGAATAGCCACTCTCAGCGATTTTGTTGAAATCGATTTCGGCGGCTCCAGCTCGTGCCCCCTGGGTAGCTCTGCGGCATCATTGCTCAACTTTTTCGCCTCGCTTATCGGCAGCAAAACCCGGTTGGAGGCAAAAAAGATTCAGGCATCCGATAATCTTGTTGATTGTGCCATCGCAGAACCGGTAAATTCCGCCGATGTTAAGAATGAAATCCTGAAAATCGGCGCAATAAGCGGACTGGCTGAAGGCACGCTCGGCATGAGCATTAAAAAGAGCGGTCGAACAACCGGCCTGACGACCGGCTCGATTCAACAGATCGATGTTACCTCTCAAGTCAGCTACGGCTCCAACAAGGTGGCTACTTTTACCGATCAACTGATGGCCGGCGCAATGAGCCAGGGAGGCGATAGCGGATCGGCTGTGTTGAGCAGCGACAATAAGCTCGTGGGTCTGCTATTTGCAGGCAGCAACACAACGACCATTATAAACCGCATCCAAAATGTTTTCCAGGCACTGCAATTGACCTTAGCATAAATCCATGGACGGATGTGGATAAATAACACTTAAAAAATTTGCTCTACAAAATCATGTCGGATCAACTTGAAAAAATAATTCAAATCAAAAGGCAAAATGAAAAAAAGTGGTTGGGCATGAAGAATGTTGTAGGCGTGGGTATTGGTCTGACGTCCGGCGGCGATTTTGGAATTATCGTCTCTACAAAAGAAGAATCGGTCAAGCTGCGTAAAAGAATCCCAAGCGAGATTGACAGAATCCCTGTTGAGATTAAAGTAACAGGGGAGATCAGGGCGTTGGATTAGTCCCCAGCTCTCACGTTCGCGCTCTTTCCATTAAATGTGACAGTCGTTCATTTGGTCACTGCAAAGCTTCAAACCACCACATTACACCTCAAGGAGGATCTATGAGTTTACGAGAAATCATCATCCAACTGATTCAAATTGCCATTTTCTTTGCTTTTCCCACAATCTGGAGCTGGCTGATTTCGCTACTCCCCTGGTGGCCTCTCGATCCGGAATCGACATTTAACATTATCCTTTTTCTGGGCATTACGGTTGTTTCCTGGCTATTAGGTGTCGTGGGTATCAAGAAACTCGTCACGGAAATCAAGACGCGCGGTTTGGCCGCGGATGTCAAAAGTTGAGTTAAATGGTGCCTGCCATTATTCAAAGGCCTGTCTTGTTCGAGACAGGCCTTTTTTATTGCAGTCAGCGAGAATTATGTCACAGGATCAGGGAAAGTCAAAAAGGAAAAATTTATTCGAACCATGGCTGTGGAAGGGTACGAGTAGGGGAGGCTGCGAGTATTCCAGCCTCATATCATTTTACTGTGTAAGGATTACATCTCTTTGGCCGGATTTTGGGAAAAATTTACCCAAATTATTTGCAGATGAGGCATTTATGCCGCATGACGGGTCTCTTCTTCGGTTTTTACATGTTTGCCGTACTTTTTTTGTTCTCTCTCATCGGCTATCGACCCGGCTCGTGTCATAGCTAACACCATAAAAAAGCTTAATATAAAAATACCAATCAAAATGATCCATACCATCGCTGCCAGCTCCTAAAAGTCGGTTCAAAGTGAGATCAATTACAACGGATTCATTTCAAATATGGTGCCACAATCTTTTTTTAATGTATACCGGTTTCGCGCAATGAATCCTTTGGTATTATGTCCGTTAATTCTGTTTATTTCGGGTGTTTGGCGGGCTGAGTAGCTGCAAATCAAGAGGGGTGATAATGTATTCCCGAGATAGATCTCACCTTTTTCGATGTGCCATAAAATAAAAAATGGCTATCGCCCTTTAATTTAAGTAGCTGTAAA
>METF01000293.1:13344-13650 GCA_001771235.1 Candidatus Zhuqueibacterota bacterium RBG_16_48_16 | reverse complement strand
TGGCGCCTTCGTGGCAAAGATTTATGAATAATGCTGGATAACAAAAAGGAGACTTTTCCATGTTTGAAAAAAGCATCGAGCTGCTGAACAAAGCCGCCGCAGATGAGTTGTCCGCCGTCCATCAATACATGTATTTCCATTTTCATTGCGACGACCAGGGATTGGACTTGCTGGCCGGTTTGTTCAAGCGTACAGCCATCGAGGAAATGGGACACATTGAAAAACTGTCGGAGAGGATTCTGTTTCTAAAAGGAGATGTGGAGCTGGTCGCCTCGGCAGAGGTTGAAAAAATTCATGATGTAAAAG
>METF01000293.1:3115-13279 GCA_001771235.1 Candidatus Zhuqueibacterota bacterium RBG_16_48_16 | reverse complement strand
GAATGTGCCGCGAATGCCGACTCGGTTTCCAAAAAACTATTCGAAGATCTCGTCGCCGATGAAGAACGCCACTTTGATCAATACGATACCGAAACGGAAAATATGGAAAAATTCGGCGATCGCTACCTGGCTTTACAGTCCATAGAGAGAAGCAAAAATATCGCTGCTGGAACTCCCCAGGATTGAACAAAAACTCATTTGGGATTTATTCTGATCGTCGCGCAGCTTTCATGCGCCCCACGACCGGAAATCTGTCCAACAACTCTTTACCGTGAGGAGCACATTTCACTTCTTGGGTAAAATCGTTGCCGGCCTGGTGGAGCACCTGGTGTACACCTTCTTGCCACAAAAAGCTTTTCGTTACATCGTAAACCTTGCCCTCACAGGCAACATAAGCCGGCCGCCCCTTTTTGCCATCATGGACAGCGAGTTCTCTTTTTGTGAATATCCTCATAATAATTGTTCGAAATTCAGGGTGATCGATGAAACAGCCTGTGCCGATCACCCTGTTTTGTCATTGCCTTATTTGAAAAATTTCGATACGAAAGGAGAGGTTTCGCCCTGTCTCATAAAGTGGCCGGATGGCCCTTCGCCCAGGAACTCGGAAAACCATGATTCATGCTCGATCTCTTCATGCAAGATCGCTAAACTGAGATCGTAGGTACGATGGTCTTTTCCCGCCGTCAAGTTGCAGATATGGGTGTAGCCGCGCACCGCACATCGTTCGGCATCAACCAAAACTTTCAGAATTGCCTTAACATCGGTGGGGTCAGCCGGCAGTTTTGCCGGTGGACACGCGGACATATCGTGAAATTTCTTCATGTCCGTGGGAAGCTCTCCGCCCAGCTCGTAAATGCGCGGCACCAGGGCTTCAAAGTGGTTTCGGTCTTCAATCCTGGCCGTTTCGGCAATTTGCTTGATTCCTTCCCCTTCCAAGCCGATTAGATTCGCTCTCAGAATCGTGTAATAATAGAATGTTGTCAATTCGGCTGCCGCATTTTTCACCAACAGCTCGACAAGCTGATCGACATTCACCCCAGCCTTTTCCACCATTTCTCTTGCTACTTTTGCCATGATGCATCTCCTTCATTTGGTTATGAACTTGTTAAATGCAATAAATAGTTGACTATTCAGGCATATCTGCTGTAATTCGCCACAAAGCCACTAAGACACAAAGTTACACAAAATTAATCTATATACTCTTCTCTGTCTGACAATGGCTTAAATTTACTTTGTGTTCCTTTGCGACTTTGTGCCTTAGTGGCTGAATAGATAGAAAAATAGACATTTGATACTATGTTACAAAATGACCTTTATTCCAAACGTATTTATATAGCCCAGAATTCCAATATCCCTGTAGGTATAATCAAATTGGAATCCGCTGTTGCCCATGAGCTGGCGCAGAACGCCAATTCCAAAAGTCGGGCCGAATTCGGAATCATCCAGGAACAGTGCGCGATAACCGCCTCTTAAAAAGACCTTGCCGATGCCGGGTGTGGAGACCATATATTCTGCGCCCACATTGACCGACTCGCTGTTGTTATTCACGTGTAATGCGTCCATAGCCAGGGTGAGCTGTTGCCGCATGGTCGCCATCGGCATAATGGACATGCCCACCCGGAAAATAAGCGGCAGCTCCCAGTCTTCTGTCGAAAAATAAACCTCCGAGTCTTTATAATTTCCGGTTTCATCAGGAGAAATATCTACGCTGCGAAGCAGGTCGATTCCATTATATTCCATTCGCGTGCCGTAATTCGACAGGCTCATGCCAATCCGCATTCCCTTGTCTTCGCTGCCGGAGGCCGAAAAAAACGGCGTCTGGATCAGAACTCCCAAATCGACGGCCATGGCGCTGGCATTGGTGTGCCATATAGACGAGCGAATGTATTTTGCCGTGGCGCCAAAGCCGAACCAGCTCGCCAGCCGGCGACCGTAGGAAAAGCTGAAAGCATAGTCACTGGCAAAAAATGTTTCGCCGGTGCCTTGTTGAAACTCGACGGTCGTGACTTTCATTTCACCATAATTTACGCCGATGAGACCGATCGCCATGGTTCCGTAATTTTCCAGGTTTATGCCAACGGCGGAAAAATAGGTGCTTATATCGACAAGCCATGGCTGGTAGGTAAACAGAGCCTGGCCATTGGTCATGTAGGATAGCCCGGCCGGATTCCAGTACACACCGGAGATATCCGTGACCATGCTGACATAGGCATCTCCCAACGCACAGCCGGCAGCGCCGTAGCCAATACCTAAAAATTCCGCCGCCGTGGTTCCCACGCGGATGGGGGACTGGGCATAGCTTGTATGATATTCCAGGGTACAAAGCACAGTCAATAAAAGCATGATAAGAAGGATTCTTTTCATGGTAGACCTCTCAATCATTATTTAATAACGGCAAATTTACCCATCTTTTCTTTTCCGCTTACTTTTGATTTTATGTGATAGAGATACACTCCGGCGGCTATCTCCAAATCCTCCTTGGTCAACAAATCCCAATAAGCCATGCCGGCATCCTGGTAACCATCCACTTCAATTTCATCCACCAGGTAGCCGCTCATGGTAAAGATTTTGATGGTGCATTGCGCCGGGATATTGGTAAACATGATGCGCCGTCGTTGATTCAGATTTATATTACGAACGCCCGGTTCCAGAGTGTTGGTCACCACGTAAGGATTTGGCACAACCGATATCTTATCCATATCTTCATCTACCATCGGGCCGCTGGTCAAGTCATACTCGGGAATTCGAAACATCAGTGTGTCCGTGGCTTGGAAAGGCGTATGAAAATTTATTCGGTATACACTTCCTGGTTGCGGCATGGAGGAAGCCGGCACATCTCTAAAATTAAAGCTGAATAACGAGTATAGCCAGGTATACCTGTCTCTTAGGGAGTCGTAATCCACATGGCCGACAAAGATTTCGTCCTGGTTCAGGTCAAAAACAAAGTTGGAATCCATGTCGATGGCCACCATATCCAGCTTTAAATATTGGCCATCAGCCTCTTTGTGGCTCTTGTCCTCCACATAGAAATGGAAGGACTGGCCAAGCAGATATTGCTCCGACCGAATGACCAGCCCGGTGCCGGTCGGCACTCGTGTTGCCCTGGTCAGGCGCGTGGTATAGGACTCATCTTCACCGGTGAAAATGAGATCGAGAGGAAATGCAAAATAGGACAGATAGTCCCCGTATATGGTCACATTCATCCCGCCTCCTCCTTCATACCAGCCGGTATTTATGGAATCATAAGCAGCGATCCCGCTCTCGGGCAAATCCAGCATAAACTCGACCTGGATGCCGTCGAATATGTCTGTCTGGATGAGTTGCTGCGGTACGATCAAATCCCAGCCTAAATTTGAGCCGTAGCTCGCGCCGGCCGTGTCGAAACGGGTGATGTGATTCAAAACGTAATTATCTTTCGTCTCCTCATAAACAACAGAATCGGTCAATGCGTCCATAATCTTAAAGGCGCTGTTCACAAATTGATGTCCCCATAAGGCGGTTGCGGGCGGCCGGGTGCCGAGAGTTCGCACGGTATCCACATTGAATGTCATCTTGTACACCAGGTTTCCCTTTATCGAGCCGGGGTCGATAATGTTGACAGCAAAGGAATCCAGCGCACCGGGTATTTCATCGGGATCATTCAAGATCTCTACCGTTGGTGATGAAAAACCGGCGGCAGGGGAGCGGGGAGTGACAATCTGTACGTTTTGACTAAGAAATGTGATGTTTTCCTTCTCATCAACGGCAATGGAAGGGACATTCTCGGATGGCGCGATGTCCTTGCTCCTTATACCGTGATCGTAAGCGGCCAAATAGTAATAGTAGGTTCGGCCATTTTGGACGTTTGTGTCAATATAATAATGCTGGATTCCCGAATTGGAGCCCAGGTAGAATCCTTCTCCTTCCACAAGCGCAAAATCGGTGTGGCCGTAATAATCGTTTTTCAGGTCCCATTGTTTATACGGCTTCAGCCCGGCGGGATTGCCAAATCCGTCCCGCAACAGCAGGGCATCCTGGAAAAAGCGATCCGTTGCCTTGTACAATTTATAGCCCTCAAAATCGTTTGCACCGCCTTCCAAAGGCTCGCGGCTAAACCGGTCGGACATATCGTCCCATGTCAATATCACTCTTCCATTGCCGGCAAATGCTTTGAGCGTCGGCAATAGCGGCGGCTTGGCAAAACGGTAATCACTCTCGTAAATCGTTTGAACCACCTTTTTTCGCTCGAAAATAATAGGAGCCGTTTTATCATTGTTCAAGGTTGACAGGTCTTCATAAGCGGCAATGGTCGCCATGGAGATTCGTTCTGTCCGACCCTTATCCAGGCGGAATGGGCCGGTGCCAAAAGCCTGGTACAAATTGGTCGCTGTGCCAAAGGACTGATTCAGCACCTGGTCCGAAAGTATCCTGTAGCACTCCCGGTCCCAGCGCGTCTGTGGCGAATTCTGTTGCGGATGGGTGAACAGGTGAAAGGATTGCAATCCCAACATATCGGATTCGGATATATCGGTAAGCCCGAAATTGGGCTCGGCGCCGATTCCTTCCAAAAGATCCGGCTTGTGATTGCATTCCGTCCCGTCAATATCCGGACCGTAATAATTCAGCTCGCCGGGACCTACGCCATCCAATCCCACATCATCGCCGGCGTTTTCGCCGGAATCATAAATACCGTTTCCATTGAGATCCGTTCCATCGTTCCAGTCCTGGTCCTCGTCCGCGTCCCAATGCTCTTTCAAATCATCCACACTTTCATAGCCGTAGAAGGCCATGAATTTTTCCAGATCCACGATCCCGTCGGTGGGGCCGATTTTTGTCGTGGCAAAATTGTCTCTTTTTTCATCAACAAGCCCGTCATTGTCATTGTCCGCGCCATCATTCGGAATGCCGGGGCTTTCCAAAAAGGCAAAGCCCAGCGTGCCAACCGGATAATCAAAATTTCCCTTGCCGTTGGTATCCCAGCAAAAAGAAAGATCGAGCGATTTGTTAAAACTGCCGACATCATCCTCGCCATCGCTGCGCAAAATGTAATGGCCGAGGCCGAGATCCATATAAAAGCCGAACACGACCTCGGGAAGGTCATATTCTGAAATGTTGGCAATATTGTATTCCCAAAAGACGATATCCCTTGTCTGCGGATTATCCCACTGGTAACCTCGCGTTTCCACCCGAACACCCAGGCCTCCCCAGGGCAAGCCTCTTTGCGTGGTCACTTGGGGTCGTTTATCGCCGATCAATACATCTTCAACGATGTTATTGTTGTCATCATAACGCCGACGCGGGTGGTACTTGACCGGCTGGCTCGGCTGCAGCCATTCCTGATCCTGGGCATCATTCATGACCGAGTATAATTCAAATTGGGCATATTGAACGCCACGGCCAAAACGCCCATTCCATTCGCCCGGCCATTTCAGCTCATCGCCTCGCGCCGGCCAGCCCGCTGTGGGCCAGCTAAAAGAGTCAGTGCTGATCGCCGGACTTTCCGCCAGATCATTAAAATAGCCAAAAACAGGCGTAAAGGCCCAGCTCGTGGTGCCGTCAGGCGCCGTTTCCGATTCGGAATTGGATTCTATAATGTAAAGCACGCTCAAATCGGTGCCATTGGCGATCCGGTCTGCATCGGTCTCGGGAATGGAATCGTTTTTAAGATAGACCTTGCTGCCGACAATCAGATTGCAGGTATCATACATGTCCAATCCCTGCTCGGAAGTGCGCGGCCATTTGGAGCCGTCCAGATAGCCCCAACTGCCCGTATAGCCACCATTGTTAAAATAAATTTGAAACCGGTTGCCATCCATGTGTGCTTCACGCTCGGCCGCAGGATCGCCGGCAGGGTCGTCCGGCCCCTCGTACAATTTGCTTTGGGCATAGAGGGGCACAACGGCGATTCCTGTAATAAGTAACGCAACAATAATGATCAACATGTAAGCTCTCATTATCAAATCTCCCTTAATGATATGTTATTTAGTATTACAGCGAAAGTTTTGTCCTGAATAATAAATTATCAATTTTTTCTAAAAAAAGAAAAGTGTCATTCAGGAGGAATCTTATTGATTCAGAGCAATTTGCCGATAAAAACAAAGATTCCTCCTGAATGACAACCAAAATCTCGTTGTAGTCTTAGAATGTGACTCCCAATCCGACTTTGACTAAACGCGGATCGGAATACATTGCGGGATTCTGGTAGACGTCCTCGTAGGTCGAGAACACGCTGCGATGACCGGTGATATCCGTTTCCCTGACGATGGCCGTATAAGCCCGACCGGTCTGAGAATTGACCGAATTTTCATTCAATCTGTCAAGCAGGTTATAGACCAGTAAAGTCAATCTGAAATTCATCCCTTTGAATGTGGTCAGGTTATAATAGGCATTCATATCCAGACTTAGACGAGTTGGCCGGTACTGGTTGTTGGGGAAAAGGTGCAATCCGGAGATGGGATTTTCCGCCAGCGGCGACCAGGTGTAAGGCTGGCCCGAGTTGACATACCACAAAAGTGTGGAGCCATAATTTTTGGCATTGTAACCGAGATATATATTAAAGGTGTGTCTCTGGTCCCAGTTCATCGCGATCAACTTGTTCACGGGATCCATTTGACCTCCCGCCCGGCTGAATGTCGAAGTCGGACTGTCGGCAACGCCGCGCGTATAGCCGAAGGTATAATTGAATCCCGCGCTGAGAAAGCTCATCCTGAAATCATATTTCAGCTCCAGGCCGCGCGCGTTTCCGTATTCTTTGTTGGTAAAAACGCCATAGCGCGTCTGGTTATAGGTCGTATAAACGGTCGCCGTAACCAGGTCATAAATATCCTTGTACCATACCGCCACTTCCAGACTCATTTCATCGGTCAACTGCTGGAACAAGCCTACTTCATATTGAATCGTTTTTTGGGGATTCAGTTGGGCGTTGCCGGTGGTGGTTGAAAAATCCGAAGCGGCAACAATAAAAGACGAATTCTGGTAAAAGCGCTCCAGGGATGGCAGTTGCAAAAAATGGCCGTAAGCGAACCGGAGTAAAGCCGAGCCGCCTAAATTATAAGATAACCCCAGCCTGGGACTGATTTGATATTGGGGGTCGGCCTTCGGATAGCTGCTTATTCGCTCGGCCTGCTCAAAGTATTGCTGATTGGCCGGATTCCGATAATTGCTGGGATAGACCCTGTTCGGATCGAAATAATCGAATCGAACCCCGAAATTGACGACCATCATATTGAATTCCATCTTATCCTGAAGATAAAAAGCGGCCTGATAGGGATTTTCAAAATAAGCATCCGTGTTTACACTGGTATTTTCGTGAATGGACGGTTGATAGAACAGATAGATTCGTTTGCCATTTTCTTCAATAAACAGGTTTTCTACTGCCGATCCTTCGTAAGCATTTCGAATGGAGTGCCATTCCTGCTCCAGGTTGATTCGCGAAAAATCAAGGCCTGTTTTCAGGCTGTGATTTTTATTGAGCTGCCAGGTGAAATCCCATTTGACATCGTATTTTTTCTCACTTCTGCGTGTATGGCTTTTACTTTGTCCCCCGGTATAAAAATAAGGGCCGTTGTTTCTCCGGTACTGATCATGGACGTAGCCTGGGTCCAAAGGGTCTTCATATAAATAGTCGCCGTTCCAGTAATCCGAGTAGGAAAACTTAAAATCATAAAATGCTGCTTTCGAAAGCATGTGGTTCACGGAAAAAATACCAAGATAAGATTTGTTGTGCCATCCCGTCGTACCGTCGGGATTAAAACGAGAAGAATGGCTGTACCCCTTGCCCTGGCCTTTATTATAAGTCCCTGCCAACGATATTCTTAGTGAATTACTTGCTCTCAAGGTCAGCTTGCCGTAAGCGGAATAGTTTTCGTACCAATCCACGGGCACATAAGAACTGTCACCGGTGTTTTCAATATGCCAGTCCTGTTCAAGCTCAGGCGTATAATCGCTGAAATCCGTAACCTGAAATAAGCGCATGCCATTCAAATTGCCCAGGTTCTTTTCGTAGCGGCCATTTGCAACAAAGAACAGCCTGTTGGAAAAGACGGGCCCGGTTATAGCACCCTTGAAATCTCTGATTCTGTCAACTTGTGAATCGTCCAAACCTTCAAAAATGGCCTTGTGAGGTGTGAGGTAATTTCCATAATTGACAGAGACATCACCATGGAAATCATTATTGCCTTCCTTGGTAACGATATTGACGACCCCGCTCATGGCATTGCCGTACTCGGCATTAAAAGTCCCGGTAATGACTTCCACATCCTCGACGACTTCCGTATTGACGCTGGCCACTCTGCCCCGCTGAGAGAACGCATCGGTAATAGCCACGCCATCGATCAGGTAAGTCACTTCATCATTGCGGCCGCCGCGAAAATGGCTGCCGACGACGCCCGGCTGCATGGAGACAACCTGGGTCACACTTTCAGCGGGAAGGTTCTCGATGTCTTCGGAGGAAATATTGCGAATGGAGCTGGTCTGGTCTTTTTTCATCACAATCTTGTCGGCTTTGACCGTCACCACTTCTCCCTCGATGATAGTCGAGCTCATTTTAAAATCCACCGGAACCGTCCTGTTGACGTAAACACGCACGTCGGTCATACGCATGGGTGCATATCCCATCATCTTTGCCTCAATCGTGTATGTGCCGGGTGGGATGTTGAGGATGTAGAATTCACCGGACATATCCGTAGCAGCGCCCATCGACGTGCCCACGACGATGACATTGGCACCGGGAAGCGTCTCTCCTGTCTCCTTATCAACCACGCTTCCGGCGATTTTGCCGGTCGTTTGGGAGAATGCGGGAACGGCAAGAACGATGATTAAAAACATACTCACTCCGGTAGCAATAGTTGTTCTCATCATACCTTTCCTCCTAAAGCGTTTGGGTTTAAAAATCGCAACTGTCTAGTAGAACGATTCCCAACTTATATGGCAATGGTTCTAACCCTGACAGGGTTCGGAACCCTGTCAGGGTTTGCTATACGAATAATTAAGGCTGTTCGAAATTCGACATTACTTCATTCGATATTCGTTATTCATAAGATAATTACCAGGAAACCATTAATTCAACTGGACGATATTCTTTAATTCCGCCAGGTGATGGTCGCCGGAAAACTTTTGAGCATACATCCGGTAATAATGATTCGCTTTTTCAGATTGTCCCTGCTTTGCGTAGGCAATGCATAAATCATACAATACGGAAGGATTGCCAGGGACTTTATGATAGGCTTTTTCCAAAAAATAAACGGCCTTATCATATTCTCCATTTTTGATATGGATCTCGCCTGCCAGACGATTGGCCAGGGGAATCTCTTCCTGTTGCAGGCTTTTATTTAAAAAATAGAGCGCCCGGCCATTCTCCGAAGCGCGCATAAAAGCCTTCGCCCTGTCGAGATAGCTGTAGGCATCGATGAAAAGTAAATGGGTGAGCACGTCATATTCTTCAGCAGCGGCTTTGATATGTCCACTTTCCTCAAAGTGCTTTGCCAGCATGAAATGAGCTTGGTCAATTTTGGTTTCATCAAAAATGACTTTGAGCGCCAGGGATTCCAGCATACTGCCCGGCTTAAAATCCAGCAGCGTTTTGTTTTCGGTAAATTGCGGCTTGAAAGGCCATCCGCCTTTCAACTGCTTTACGGTCAAATCGGCCATGGTGCTGTCCAACGCCGTCATCGGCCAGGCCGTGCGATATTGCTCGGCGGGCAAAGCATAAGCGGAATCCCAATTTTCACCGATGAAATGGTGCGATCGCATGGTGTTGTAAAAAGCATCTGCCATCAAAAAATAACCGTCGATATTGGGATGCAGGTGATCGACCATGAGCTCGTCACCCGGCATTCCGTTTGGCGAAGCGCGCTCAAAGGCCGCTTTCATCGGCACGACAGCAGCGTGATACTCGTCCGCCACCTGGTGAATGATGGTATTAAAATCCTCCGGCGCCCGGAAACGAAGCACATCCAAATCTTTGGCTTTATAATAAGCTTGCTTTGCCGTCTCACTTTTCCCCTGCTTTTCCAGTTGTCGGGCCTGCTCAAAAACCAGCTCGGCTGGCGGCAGGCTGTCAAAAGGCGCCGAGATAAATGGCGCCTGATCGTGAACGTTACTCACCAATTCACTGATGATAACCGGAACTCCCTGCTTTCGTGCTTTTGAAAGAATGTTGCTTAAATTCCTGCGGAGCTGAATTTC
>METF01000293.1:2103-3026 GCA_001771235.1 Candidatus Zhuqueibacterota bacterium RBG_16_48_16 | reverse complement strand
TTTGCAGCACCCGGCGCGCAACCGCCGTCACCTTGCCGACGAGGTCTCGCATGAATAGAAAAATCTTGAATCGATTGAGCTTTAAAAAACCGAGCACCATCCGGCGATTCGGCCCAAAAGATTCCAATGATCCCACACCCAATGCGCCGTAATACTCGTTGTGCCCGGCGTAGATGAGCAGGGCATCCGGTTTTTCTTTGAGAATTTCATCTGTAAAATCAAGCAGTGTGTAACTGTTGATCGCCGTCAATGCCACATTGATGACCTCGATTCTGGTGTCGGGAAAAGTGTCCTGAAGTCTTTTGTGCAAAATTCTGGAGAACATGACGAGATTGCCATAGGGAAATCCCAGGGCCGTAGAGCCGCCCAGGACAAAAATCCGGTAACTGCTGTCCGGTTTGTTTGCAAGAAAAATATCGTTTGTCGGCCGGGGCAAAGTGGATTGCCGAAAAAAATACCGCTTTGCGGCAAAAGGATTGATTTTTTTATAATGTGTATAAGGAGCGGAAGCTGGGATAAAGAGGTCGTGTCTACCAGCATAGTTAAAAAGTCGGAGGAAAATCTCTATAACCAAAATCAGGATTAAGGGGATAAAGAACAAGACTATTTTAAACGTTGTCTTTTTCGTCACTGCGCTCTGCACAATTTATCTCAATTCAAGAACAGAATGAAATGAAAAGTCGGGACGCTTGATCTCGAAGGAAACCAATCTATACACTCTCTTATCTCGATTGAAATAATTAAGAGACGCTTTCGCGGCGCCCTCATTGTGCAGGAATTGCCAGCCGTTCATTCAGATATGATTTTTCCCCCGAGCTGTTCAATGATTTCGTAACAAAATCTCGCCGGTCTATTCCTTGTCGGTTTTGTGAATCTATAAACGAAGAACGCTTCAATTATAATGAAATTTTTGTATAGAAGCA
>METF01000293.1:1796-2065 GCA_001771235.1 Candidatus Zhuqueibacterota bacterium RBG_16_48_16 | reverse complement strand
TTCCGCTCTTAACGTGTCCCTCATTTTTTACTGGACACGGACAAACAAGGTAATTGTGATTAAAAACATCTCGTCCCTACCGGACTTTAGTTTCTACCTTTTAGCCGCTATAAACATTTTGTCCCTTATGGGACTATTACTCCCAAGCTTTTTATATCCCGTCATGGCAGAATATTTAGTAACAGTTCACTGTGTATCTATAAGCAGGCATCAGTGATCTAAATATTCTCATATAAACTACCTTATTTTTGCTTTAAAAACCTTAGTAG
>METF01000293.1:1165-1323 GCA_001771235.1 Candidatus Zhuqueibacterota bacterium RBG_16_48_16 | reverse complement strand
TGAGGAGATCTCTCTTTAAATCGAAATAATTCCTGCCCTCAACTTCATAGCCGAACGGGTCCCGCTCCGGCTCGAAATAGGCCTCTCCTTCAATCACATAAGCAAATACGGTGTATCCTTTGTACACTTGATGTGTAAAACTTGTTTTGGGCGGAATC
>METF01000293.1:0-1099 GCA_001771235.1 Candidatus Zhuqueibacterota bacterium RBG_16_48_16 | reverse complement strand
CCACAAACGATTTTAATGACGACGCCGTTATCCATTTTTACTTCAGGAATCTGCTGCGGCCTGATATCGCGATAGCGGGGATGCATCATCTTGTGCGATGCTGGAAGATTTGCCCACAATTGGAATCCCCACATTTTCCCGTCTTGTTCCCCTTTAGGCATCTCCTGATGAATGATGCCACTTCCAGCCGTCATCCATTCCACCCCTCCCGATTGAATGACGCCTTCATTGCCCAGGCTGTCACCGTGCTCGACCGCGCCGTTCAATACATAGGTAATTGTTTCGATACCACGATGCGGATGCCAGGGAAAACCACGTATATAATCATTGGGGTTATCCGATTTGAAATCATCGAGCAGGAGAAATGGGTCGAATTGCGGTACGTGCTGGTTGCCGAAAACTCTTTTTAAGAGCACCCCTGCACCCTCTAAAGTCGGTTTGCTTTTTAATACTCTTTTTATTTTTCTCACACTTTTCATTGCGGACCTCCTTGATTAGACAGTCATTTCAAAAAGTGCGTCGCACATTTTTCAGCCATCACTTCAACAAAATGAGCTTCTTCGAGTCACTGGAAACTCCCACCTGCAATCGGTACACATAGACCCCGCTGGCTAAATTTTTCGCCGCCCATATTATTTTGTGTTCCCCGGACGGGCGCCGTTCGTCGATGAGCGTCTCGATCTCTTCGCCGAGAAGATTGTATATTTTTAAAGTGACAACAGCCGCTTTTTCAAGACTGAAATGAATGGTGGTGGAAGAATTGAACGGATTCGGATAATTCTGCGATAAAACATATTTTACGGGCGAGCTTCCCTGACCTTCAACCCCGGCGACAGCGCTCAGGCTGAGCCAGTTTACATTGAATCCACCCTCATCAAAAAACAGCGCCAGGACGTGCTCCCCTTTGTCGAGAGTGATATCATCGACCGTTACATCCTGCCAGCTCTGCCAGCCGCCGGTAATCGGAACTTGAATCGCTTCATCGGTGATGGGTCTGCCATCCAATTGCATAAGAAATTTCCCTCCCTGGCTTTGAGATGCCACCCGGAGCTTTGCCTGGTATATGGCGGCGCTATCGATCCAAATGGTGTACTTGAGC
>METF01000292.1:11842-14317 GCA_001771235.1 Candidatus Zhuqueibacterota bacterium RBG_16_48_16 | reverse complement strand
TACAACGAAAGCGCGGCAACAACCCGCACAAGTGCCATACAATGAGCAAATCCTGGAAACCATAAGGATTGAAGCGGTTGTCGAGAAGCCACGAGTTACGCTCATTCCCAAACGACATGAAACGGATATCGGTGAGGCCAGGCTGGAGCAACGGTCGTTCGAAAAAGAGCTTAAAGCCAAACCCGATATTTTAACCGAATATGGCAAAGATCTGGAAAGCGGTAAGAAGATCAAGAAAATCAAAAAACTACTTGATAAAGAAAATAAATAATTTTAATATAGCATCCTTAATCCCTAATAACAGAGTCATTCATAATATGATTGTGCAGGGAGGTTTCGATGTCTGAAGTCCTCAGAAATTTTAGTCCAGACACTACTGGTTGGCAGTTCATGTGGATTCTCATCATTCCCGCTATTTTCACAGTGGCTATTGCCATCGAGCGGGGCATTTATATTTTGCTCAAGAGTGATATAAATGCGCCCAAATTCATGGCAGAGATCCGAAAGCTGGTCACCGCCGGCAAGTACGATGATGCCATGAAGCTCTGTGATTTAGCCAAGGAAAGAGCATTGCCCAAAGTCGTTCACTGCGGACTGCGCGTTGTTGCCCACAAAGAGGAAGTCGATTTCCGCACCGTGCAGAATTCCGTGGACGAAGGCATGCTCGAAGTAGTCCCAAAGCTGCAAGAAAGAACGCACTATTTGGCCATGTTAGCCAATGTCGCCACTCTCATCGGTTTGATGGGCACCATTTACGGACTCATCCTGGCGTTCAGGGCCGTTTCGGCACCTGGCATCGATCCGACCGAAAAAGCGAGGTTGCTGGCCGCAGGAATTTCTACGGCCATGAACACGACGCTTATGGGTTTACTCATCGCCGTTCCGGCAATCATTTTTTACACTTTTTTGTTGAGCAAGACTAATAAAATTATTGATGAGATTGACGAACATACGGTTAAATTTATTAACCTATTGACCGGGAATCGTTGATTATGGCTTTTCGTCCTTCAAAAAGAAGCAGTCGTACCATAGAACAGATCGAGCTTAACATGTTCCCCATGATGAACCTGATGGTTGTGCTGGTGCCGCTTTTGTTATCCACGGCCACGGCCATCAAGATCGGTGTTATCGAGCTCAATCTTCCCCAGGCTGTTGGTGGCGAGATATCGGAAACGGCCATCCCCAAAGAAGCGCAAAGAAGTTTGGATTTAACGGTCACCATCACAGCCGGCGGCTTTTACTTGTCCAGCTCTCAAGCTATGTTAAAGCAGGAGGAAACCGGCGGCCCCACCATTGAAAAAACCGCCGAGGGAGAATATGATTATTCGCTGCTCAGCGGCAAACTGCTTGAAGTGAAACAGCGCATCGCCGGGTCTCCGCTCGACACCAAGAGGATCATCATCCAGGCCGAGTCGGATATCGAATACCAGATACTGGTCAGCACAATGGATGCCGCCAGGTCCATTTTAATCGACGAAACAAGGGCTGAGCTATTTCCTGACGTTTCGATTAGCGCGGGAATATTGTAACAGTAACAAGGGAATCATTGAATGGCTTTTGTACCTTCGAGAAGGAAAAAACACCAGACCGGCGCCGCCAGGGTGTCGCTCAATTTGACATCCATGATGGACATGTTCACCATTATCCTGGTGTTTTTATTAAAGACCTACTCCACGGAAGGGCAGCTTATTCACCCTTCGGATAATTTGACATTACCGAATTCCACAGTTGAAAACCCGCCCGAGATTGCCCTGGATGTCACGGTATCCCAGGGATGGATTATGGTGAATAATAACCCTGTGGTGCAAATGAGCAGGGTCGTCAATCAGGAATCTCTGATCATCGAGCCTTTGTATGACGTCCTGCAGCAATATGCCGCCGAAGCAAAGAAAATGGAAGAAACCTATGGCGTCAGGTTTTCAGGCAAAGTGACCATACAGGGGGATAAAAAGCTGCCTTTCAGCACGATATTGAAAGTGATGGCCACGTGCGGGAGGTCAGAGTATCCGAATATGCGTCTGGTTGTGTATCAAAAACAGAGTTAATTTTGTCATAAATCCTCTTTATTGTGTTTCAGGAGGAATTTACCATCGTAGCTGTCTTACCCAAAGAATTCCACAAGAACTTTTTCGATAGTTTCGACCGCCATTTTTTTGTCATTTTATTGATTTCTTTTATCGTTCATTACGGAACGATAGGATATTTCGTGATCAATCCATTGCCGGTTCGTTTTGAACAAAAAATCATAAAAGAAATTCAGGACAACTATGCCACTCTTGTCCTTGAAAAAGAAGCACAGGCGACAAAAATCGCTGATGACCTGTCACTGGATCGACTCACCCAGGGTCAGCCTCCATTGCGCGTCTCGCCTGGGGAATCCGGCGGAGATAGCAAATCGACAGCCGGCGGAGAGCGACAGGGTGCCGGTTCCGGAGATGGCTCGGCAGCGGGAAATAATGAGCTCGATGCCGGCGT
>METF01000292.1:663-11833 GCA_001771235.1 Candidatus Zhuqueibacterota bacterium RBG_16_48_16 | reverse complement strand
GGCTTCGCGGCACCTCCTGCAAGCTCGATTGGAGCGCCAGCTCGCCGGCCAAGGAATCCTGGCGGTATTGAGCGGCACTTCTTCAACTGCCCGCAGCGATCAAACGGTTCAGGACGTCCTGGGAGATGGCGGACAGGCCAGCCGCGATTTTAATAAAGTTTTTGAGAACATCGATCGGCTATCGAGCTCCGGCGCCGCAACCGCCGGACCGGGGGGAAGCGGAACGGCTGGTGGCAGTGGAAAAACTTCTGCACGAGGTGGAAGAGCAACGTCTTCGGGCACAATTCAAACTTCTTTCTCCAGGTTGGGAGAAGCCCAGGGCGGGACTCCGGTGAAACAGACAGATCTTCTCGTGGCGGAGCTATCGCCCATAAGCGAAGACGGTCAGCCTGGCGGAACCGGCGGCGCACATGCAAGCGGTGCGAGAGATTTGAACCAGGTCAGCGCTGTTGTGAACAATCATAGCGCGGCTATTCAGTATTGTTATGAAAGAGAATTAAAACGTCACCCCGGTTTAAAAGGCAAATGTGCTATCCGTTTTACGATCACACCGGAAGGTAAAGTCGTCAATCCTACCATTCTCTCTTCAACCTTAAATAGTGAAAGCGTTGAAAGGTGTGTGTTGTCGAGGATAAGTCGATGGGATGACTTTGGCTCAGTTGATCCATCGTTTGGCAACGCGACTTTTCGCCAGGTTTATACCTTTGGCTTTTGATGTTTACTATTTGAGTGGGAAATCTCATCAGCCTGTCTCAAGTGTATGACCTTCCCCTCCAAAAAGGATTTGACAAAAACGTGCCGTTGATATATCGTGTGCTGCAACGTAAAAAAGACGAACAGTGACAATATCATAGCGAAAAGACCAGAAAAAACATGAAATGGAAAAGAACTTATAAATGTGGTGAGCTTCGCAAGGAACACATAGATCAGGAAGTGATATTAGCCGGTTGGGTCGCTTATCGAAGGGACCACGGCGGACTCATCTTTATCGATTTGCGCGATCGTTCCGGAATTACGCAAATCAGGATCGACCCCTCCTCGCATGCTTATGAAGATGCAAAAAGGCTTCGAGCCGAATTTGTCGTTGCCTTTAAAGGTACGGTGCAGCCTCGTCCGCAAGGTATGGTGAATCCCAGGCTGGCTACGGGAGAAATTGAAGTATCGGCGACAGCCATAGAGGTATTGAATTCCGCTCTCACCCCGCCTTTTCCGGTCAACAGCGAAAATGGCGCCTCCGAAGATTTGCGGCTGAAATATCGCTACCTTGACTTGCGCCGTCCGAAAATGCAAAAAATATTGCAGACCAGGCACTGTATGTACCAGATCGTGCGCAACTATTTTTCCGAAAAGGGTTTTCTGGAAATAGAAACCCCCTTTTTGATGAAAAGCACGCCGGAAGGTGCCAGGGATTATCTGGTACCGAGCCGGGTCTGGAAGGGGCGATTTTTTGCGCTGCCACAGTCGCCACAGACCTATAAGCAACTGCTCATGATCGCCGGTTTTGATAGATATTTTCAAATCGTGCGCTGTTTTCGCGATGAGGACCTGCGTGCCGACCGCCAGCCAGAGTTCACCCAAATCGATGTCGAAATGTCCTTTATTAACGAAGAGGATATCTATACGACGGTCGAAGAATTGATGGCCAAATTGATGCAGGCAATTCTTCAGCTCGACATCGAGACACCGATTCAGAGAATTCCTTACGATGTGGCCATGAATCGCTACGGCTCGGACAAGCCCGATTTACGGTTCGGCCTTGAAATAGAAAATATCACCGATTTTGTCAAGTCCTGCGATTTCAAAGTTTTTTCGGATACCGCCAGGAGCGGCGGTTTTATCGGTGGCTTTGCCGTTCCCGAAGGCGGCAAATATTCGAGAAAACAGATTGACGATTTGACCGCGTGGCTGGCCGATCTTGGCGCAAAAGGCCTGGTGGCCATCAAGATCAAAGATGGAGACTGGGAAGGTTCTCTTGTAAAATATTTTTCCGATGAATTGCGGAAAATGATCAATTCCAAATTGGCGGCAAAGAGCGGGGATATATTGTTTCTCATTGCGGATACCAAGGAGCGCGCCCTGGCGATTTTAGGAGAGCTTAGGCTAAAGATGGCCGAAATGGAAAATTATATCCAGCCGAATGTTTACAAGCTCGCCTGGATCGTCGATTTCCCATTATTCGAATATTCGGAAGAAGAAGGGAGATATGTCGCACGGCATCATCCGTTCACTTCTCCCAAAGCCGAAGATGTGGCCAAGACACTTACCGATCCGGCCAACGTGAAGGCCCGCGCCTATGATTTGATATTAAATGGAAATGAGATAGCCGGGGGTAGCATAAGAATACATGACCGGGATGTCCAGGCCGGGATGTTTCAAGCGCTTGGCATTCGTGATGAGGAGGCAAAAGAAAAATTCGGCTTTTTGCTCGAAGCACTCGAGTACGGCGCTCCGCCGCACGGAGGCATAGCATTTGGTTTTGATCGCCTGGTGATGTTGCTGACCGGCTGCAATTCCATTCGCGATGTCATCGCCTTTCCCAAGACCGCCAGCGCCATGTCGCTGATGGACGGCTCGCCGGGATATGTCCGTCCGGAACAACTGGATGAGCTGGGATTAAGCCTGAAAATAAAAAACTAAAAAAGAAAGGAATTTTCCGCCCGGATTTGATGTATTGTAATTGCATATCCGTGCACTTCTTAAAAAGATAATTTCCTCGCATAATTATATCAGCAAGACCTCACTTACGGGTGGATAGTGGATCTCCCAACCAGTGAGATATTACCTAAATCAATATTTTCCTCTTGACAATTACCCTATTTTTTATTAAAATGCCATCATTGTTTTCAGGATTAGTACATAATAAATAAAATGTTGTAAAGAATCAGAAATCTTAATCCAATGTTCAAAAATCCAAGCCCGGTAGTTTGATCAACCGTCACATCTTGAAAGGAGGTGTTGGCTCTAATGAAGAATCTAATCAAGACACTCTCGGTTTCGTTGAGCATCGCAATGTTGTTATTTGTTTTCCTGCTCGGTTGCAGCAGGGGCCCCAACGAGAAAGAGCTCGCCATGTTGGATGAAGCCAGAAGCGCCGCAATGGCCTCGCAGGAAAAGCAATCGGATTGCGAAAGTGAGAAGGCCAATCTGGAAGGCGAATTGGCGCAGAAAAAACAAAAGTTGGAAGGAATGAAACAGGAACAGGAAGTCGTAACACAGAGACTTGCAGAGTTTGGAAATTAATCCATGAAAAAAACGAAATTTGAAAATTTAGGAGGGAAGCTGATGGCACACCGCAACACCGCTTTTCTCACCTTGATATTCGTACTGGCGCTTACGCTCGTGGTAGGCTCTTTCTCGCTCTTTGCACAAGACAAAATGGGCATGGATGAATATCGTGCTCAGCTACAGGATTGGCAAGCGAAAGAAGCCGCTGCGCGCCAAGCTGCAGAAGAATGCGCCCAGGCCGTTGAAGGCTTGAAGGGTGAGATTCAAGCAGCAGACGCAGAAACTGAAAAAGTCTGGAGTGAAATTCTGGCTGCAATTGGTACAGACCAAGCCGGATACGAGGCTTATAAAGCAAATCTCAAAGCTTTGGAAGCTGAAGTTGATGGCCTGCTAGCCCTTTCACCCGAAGAACTTTTCAAAAGACGCGAAGATATCAAAGCTGCCAAAGAGAAACTGGCCGGTTTGAAAATGGACAAATTATCCGTCCTCACAGAGATGCAAAATTTGATAGCTACGATTGAGGGCAAATTGACCCAGGTTAAAAATAAGATGCCCAAAGCTATCTATGATGAGTACGCCGTTATGGTCGGTGACTATCTGTGGAAAATTTCCGGCAAGGCAGACATTTACAAAGATCCGACGCATTGGATGAGGATTTATTCTTACAACAAAGATCAAATCAAGGATCCGGATCTCATTTATCCGCAACAGGTATTCAAGATCCAAAGAGAGGTAGGCCCCGAAGAGTACCTTGTGGCCAAGGGCGACTATCTGGCGAAAATTGCTGAAAAGCCTGATGTTTTCGGCGATGCGGCCTCCTGGACAAAGATATACGAAAAGAACAAGGACATTATCGGAGAGGATGCAAATACGATCTATCCGTACACGGTCCTTGTCATTCCGAAAGACTGATCGTCCGGGCTTTTATATACACGAATGACACGTGCGAAAAGCTGCTGGTATCAAATTCGCTTAACCTATGATTCCGATACATGAAGGATTTGTAGCCGTAAGCACCTTTTGTGTCAGACTTGACAAAAACACAGGTAGTGCATTAACTCTCGGTCCGATGGCTTTGTAGCTCGGGTCGGGAGTTTTTTTTGCCTTGTCTTTAAAGTGGAAATTATCGAGGTATTGTGGACGAAAATATATTGACTGAAAAAAAAGTAAAGTTGAAAGGCATAGATCTCCTGGCATTTTACGGCTTGCAGGATGCCAATTTGCAGCGTTTGGAAGAAATTCTGGACGCTCAAATTATTGCGCGGGGAAATGAGCTCATTTTGCGCGGAAACCGGGAGCAGGTGGATCAGGCAGAGCGCATTGTCACAGAGTTGGTATTTATGCAAAATAAGAACGGTGTTATCACATTTGATGATATTGAGACTCTTGCCCGCTTGACGGATTGGCGGGATGGTAAGAGCACGCCCTCTGCGGAAAAAATTTCCGGCGCTGACGACATTGATTCTGTCGTCCTTTTTACAAAAAGGTCTGCTATTAAACCGCGAACGCCCGGACAGGCCCGGTACGTGGAATCGACCAGGAAGAACGACATCGTATTTAGCATCGGCCCGGCAGGAACGGGCAAGACTTTTCTGGCTGTCGCCATCGCCGTCGCCAGCCTGCGCGACAAGGAGGTCGACCGCATTATTCTAAGCCGCCCCGCCGTCGAAGCGGGAGAAAGCCTGGGATTTTTGCCCGGTGATTTTCGTGAAAAAATAGACCCCTATTTGCGCCCGTTATATGATGCCTTGCACGACATGGTGCCCCTGGACAAGCTGAAACGACAGATTGAAACGCGAATCATTGAAATTGTGCCGCTGGCCTACATGCGTGGACGGACTTTGAACAACAGTTTTGTCATTCTCGACGAAGCGCAAAATACCACGCCAATGCAAATGAAAATGTTTCTCACGCGCCTGGGCGGCAACTCTAAAGCCATCATTACCGGCGATATCACGCAAATCGATCTTCCGGCAAAAACCGAGTCCGGCCTGATCCAGGTACGGTCCATCCTCAAGGGCATTGAGGGGATCGATTTTGTTTATCTCACTGAAAAAGATGTGGCCAGGCATAAGCTGGTGCGACAAATCATTTCAGCTTACGAACGATTCGACCATGTGGAGGACGGATCATAAACAGGATGATGAAGAGGATATGGTAAAGCTGAAAGAAAATATAGCCAAAATTTTCAAAGCCTGGACTGAAAGAGGCAAAGACGTTTTTCCGAACGGAGATATATCGGGAACCGAAATGTGGTGGCGAGTCTATGCCGTGGATATTGCTGTCGCTGTCCTGCTTGCGCTTGTTCTTGCCTTTATGTTTCCCAAGGGAAAATCTTTCCAGTTCGCCGATTTGAAAGAAGGGCGAGTCTACATCGGCCCGGAGGTTATCGCTCCCTTCACATTTGCCGTGAACAAAAGCCAGGAAGAATACAATATTGACCTAGCCAAAGCAAAGGCGAGCATCGCTCCCGTGTTTACTCGGGATTCACGTGTAGGCGAGGAGCAACTGGAGAATTTCAACAGTTATATCGATCAGCTTGTGACCATCCTGGAAGAAGGAGATTTAAAAAAGCAGCGCATCGAGGAGCTTTGCCGGAATTTTTCCATTTTATTGTCCGAAGAAGATATGGCTTTGATCCTTAACGGATTTGTCAGTAACAAAGAAAATAAGACGCCAAAAACCTTATCAAGGCAAAAAGCTATTGAGCTGAGACAAAAGGAAGTCAGGGAGCTGGCCAAAGTCACCCAGGAGCTGATCAAAGAGATCTATTCCGTAGGCATCCTGAACGTCAGCAAATCAGCCGTCAAGACCTCAACGCAAAAAAAGATTTCCGTTCGTTCCGG
Source organism: Candidatus Zhuqueibacterota bacterium RBG_16_48_16 (assembly GCA_001771235.1). Taxonomy (GTDB): domain Bacteria; phylum Zhuqueibacterota; class Zhuqueibacteria; order Residuimicrobiales; family Sediminimicrobiaceae; genus Sediminimicrobium. Next base: position 5,762 of record METF01000292.1, on the reverse strand, counting down.
TGGCACGGAAATGCTCGAAGATCTCGATTTTTATTTCGATGCGTCCGAAGCATTAAACAGCTTATTGGAACGCCTTCGCAGCAAAACCGAGCTGGATGAAAAGAGGATAAAGCTGAGCTATCAAATCGGCACCTCTTTTCTGCGGCCAAACGTCATATATGATGAAGAAGAAACGAAGTTGAGAAATTCACAGGCGGAAGCAAATGTCCCGCTGGTGAAAGACCAGGTGCTGGCCGGCGAACGCATTATCGACAGCCATTCCCGCATTACCCGGCAGCACATCGATAAATTAAATTCTCTGGCGGTTGCCAAAGCAGAGAGGGGGGAATCCTCAAGCTTTTGGCGCAGGAGCGCTCCCGAGGTAGGCAAGTTTTTTACCGCCCTGTTCATACTTGGAATCCTGGCCATCTATTTATGGCGCGAAAGGCGATGTGTTGTAAACGACAGGAAGCGCGTTTTTCTCATAGAGCTTGTCATTTTCATGGTCGCCGTGACCACCTTTGTCGTCAATCAATTAGGGATATCGGCCTACCTTATTCCCGTGTCCATCGGCGCCATGATCATCACCATCTTTTTTGATATCTACGTCGGCTTCCTGGTGACGATCTGCACCAGTCTGCTGGTGGGGGCAATGAGAGGCAATGAATTCGGCATAACATTGGTTTCGGCATTCGTCAGTTCTGTGGCGCTGTTAACGGTCAGCAAAGTGCGAACGCGCAACTGGGTCACCCGTTCCATGATAGCCATTGCGGCTGCTAATATTGTCGCTATCACTGTTCTGGATTTTTTAAATTATGTGCCCTTTAAAGATCTGTTCCAGGATGTGGGCTTTGGCGCCATTAACGGATTCATGGTGCCTATTTTTGCTTATGTGCTGATCATTATCTTTGAATCCGTTTTTGATTTGACCACGGACATGACCCTTTTGGAGTTGACCGATCTCAATCAGCCGCTGCTCAGGCAGTTGGCGATGGTAGCTCCGGGATCGTATCATCATAGCATTGTCGTGGGCAACCTTGCCGAATCTGCCGCCGAAGCCATCGGTGGCAACGCCCTGCTTGCGCGGGTGGGCGCTTACTATCACGATATCGGCAAAATGGAAAAGCCCGAGTATTTCGTGGAAAATCAAACAAGGGGGCACAATCCCCAGGAAAAACTGACACCCAGCATGAGCTCTCTCATCCTGCTCAACCACGTGCGCAAAGGTGCGGAAATAAGCCGAAAACACAAGCTGCCAAAAGAGATTGAGGCCTTTATTTTTCAGCATCACGGCACCGGACTGATGAGCTATTTTTATCAAAAAGCACTCGAACAAAGCGACGGCCAGAATGTGTCGCAAAACGAATTTCGCTATCCCGGTCCTCGTCCGAACACACGAGAGACCGCCATCGTCATGCTGGCCGATGCCGTAGAAGCCGCTTCGAGAACCTTGAAGGACCCCAGCCCGAGCAGGATAAAAGGCATTGTCGAACAGCTCATCGACGAGAGGTTCAAAAGCGGGGAGTTGGATGACTCGCCATTGACCTTGAAAGATTTGTCCAAAATATCGGAATCGTTTCAAAAAATATTGATCGGCATGTTTCACGGCAGGGTCGAATACCCCGGCTTTGCCGGAAAAGAAAAGCGCAAAGAAGGTGAAAAAGAAAAAACCGCAGAAAAACGAAGCAAGCTATCTGAGAATAGAAAACCTGACTGATTCTTGGGTGGATACCTATCGCATTCGGCTTTTGGTTGAATGGATTTTGGCGGACGAGAGGCAGCGGGATGTGTGGACAATCGGCGTTATTATTGTAAATGATAATGATATTATTGAGCTGAACAAAAGATACTTTTCCATCGACCGACCTACCGATGTCATTTCATTCAACATTGACGACAACGCAAAAAAGGAAGGTGAAGTCTATATCTGTCTCGATCAAATAGCCTGGCAGGCGGACGAGTACGCTGCGTCGGTCAAACAGGAAACCCTAAGAGTGGTCGCTCATGGTGTCTACCATTTGCTCGGTTACCGGGACGATACGAAAGAAGCAAAGCGGCATATCCGCGAGCTGGAAGATCGAGCGCTCGCTTATATGGAAAGCTGGTTGTGAGTCCATGTTTTCAAAATGCCCGGTGTTCCGTTTTTTTAAATGATTGCTTTTTTTTGAATTTTGTTTAAATTAACGTCAATTCGAAAGCCAACTATTTTGGGAAAGGAATATGCTTGTTGGGAGAGTCCTCCTTAACATTTATCGTTGTTTTTTCTTTTTTATTATTTCTTTCCGCTTTTTTTTCAGGCTCGGAAACGGCTTTTTTTTCCATCAACAGTATTATCCTTGAAAAATTTATCGATGAAAAATCAAAGCGAGCACAGCGTGTTGTAAAACTTCTCTCCACTCCCCGGCGACTTTTGATCACCATTCTCATCGGCAACACATCGGTGAATGTGACCGCCGCGTCAATCGCCGCTATTTTAACCACCCGGCTTTGCGAACAGGTGGGTATCAGCAAAGAGATCGGGATTATTCTGAATGTTTTGATCGTCACCTTTCTCATACTGGTCATCAGTGAGATCAGCCCAAAGATATTTGCCGTGAAAAGCGCGGCCACTTTTTCAAAAAATGTCTCTTTTTTGCTCTCTGTTTTCTATTATCTGTTTTTGCCCTTTTCCGCGATAATAGACAAAACGATAACACTTTTGACAAATCTCTTTAATATGACCGAGGCGGATCGGGAAAAATTCTTAAAGACCAACGAGTTCCAGGCCTTGTTGGAGCTTGGCGCCGAGCAGGGGGAACTGGAGCTGGAAGAGAAAGAGATGATTCACTCGATTTTCGAGTTTGGCGATACCATCGTGCGGGAGATTATGGTGCCGCGAACGGATATGGCCTGCGTAGCGCACGATGCCGGTGTAGATGAGCTGATTAAAACCATCAAAGAAAAAGGCCATACGCGCATTCCAGTTTACAAGGATTCTATTGACGATATCAAAGGCGTGATCAACGCCAAGGATCTTTTACCGTTCATATTCAATACGAAAAAAACCGTCAATCTTTTGGACCTCGCCCGTCCGGCCATATTCGTGCCGGAAAGCAAAAATATCGACGACCTTTTACGGGTTTTTCAAAAACAGCGCCAACACATGGCCATCGTCGTTGATGAATATGGCGGCACTTCGGGAATTGTCACACTCGAGGATGTGATCGAAGAAATCGTCGGCGAGATACGCGATGAGTACGACAAGGAACAGGCGCTTTACCGCAAAATGGATGAAAACAGCTATATCGTGAATGCGAAAATCGATATCGAATCACTCAATGATCTGATCGGTTTGGATATTCCGATAAGCGAAGAATACGAAACATTGGGTGGATTTATATTTGATATTATAGGTGAGGTGCCGGAAAAGGAGCAGGTCGTCGCCTACAAAGATTATGAAATCACTATAAAAGAAGTGAAGAACAATCGAATCATTCAGGTCGCAATAACACATAAACAGAATAAAGAAGAGTTGAAAAGCCAACAACGTGATCTAGATTTACATTCATAAAAAACCGCTAACTGTTAACTAATGATCGGAGGGGCTTGATGGAAACATTCAAGTTCGATTTTCGAGACGTTTTACGGGCGCCACGACTTGCTTTTAGCCTGCAAAAGATGTGGATCCAATTACTCGGTATCGCTGGCGGCTACGTCGCTTACCTGGTGCTGACCTATCTCAGCTTGCTTGCCGCAGGTGGCGATCTGGGCAGCACATGGGCTAAATACGGCCTTTTGCCATGCTTGTACGTTTCGGGTGAGCAGTACCCCTGGTATAGCTGGTTGTTGTACGGATTGGCTGTCGTAGCGCTGATTGCTGACTGGCTGGTTGCCAACACTGCCGTTTCCCGGGCAACCTACATGGTCGCTAAAGGGAACAACTTTTACACTTGGCGCGAAGCATACTCCTTTGCGTTCAGGAAAATTGCTTCCGTGCTGTTGACCCCGGTTTCCCTGGCTGTCCTGGTCGGACTGATGATTGCCGGAGCTTTTGTTGTCGGATTGCTCGGCAAAATCCCATACATCGGCGAGCTTGGCATAAGCCTGTTTACCGTGTTCTGGTTCGTCGCCGGTTTGTTCGTCTTTTTCTTTGGCCTGATGATCGCCGTGTCCCTGCTCCTGGTTCCCGGCATCATCGCCACCACGGATGAAGATGCTTTTGAAGCCATTTTTCAGACGTTCTCAATCTCGTGGAACAAACCGTGGAAGCTCCTCTTTTACGAAGCTCTGACAATCGTTCTTTCTGTCGTCAGCCTGGGACTCTTTGCTGCGGTTGTCAAAGAAGCTGTCTTTATCATGAACGGTCTGTTCTCGGCATTCATGGGCGCGGATTTCATCAATCTGGCCAATAACGGACAGGGCATGCTGCAAAGCTGGCTGTTTCTCGGCCAGGGCCTGGTGGAGGGCCTCTACAAGGACTTTGCCCATTGCATCTATTTTACCAACCAGTTCGTTCTCATCCCGGCCGCTGACCTGCCGGTGACCGTCGTCATCTCTTCTTATCTTTACGCCCTGAGTCTGTTATTCATCGGATTGTGGGTGCTGTCGTACGGTCTGTCCACTTTTTCCATCGGCAATACGGTTCTTTACATCGCACTCCGCAAACAAAAAGACGATGAAAACCTGCTGGAACGCAAGGATAAGGAAGAAGAAGAGGAAGACGAAGCCGAGAAAAAGGCTGAGGGTGAAGAGGAGGCGGAAAAGAAAGACAAAGACGAGGATGACGATTCCGCAGTGGTGGAAGAAACGAAAGAGTAAGAAATTTCTACAGCTTGTGGAGACAAGAATTTGAGTATTTATGAGCCGATGAGCTTTTTGCTTATCGGCTTTTTTGTGCACTCTAAACCTACCCGGAAGCTCTGAGCTTCCGGGTAGGTGTGGTCCGCTCCGAAATAAGCCAACCCCGTATATTTGAAAAAACACTTGCCAATCTTCCGCGCTTTATCTATTTTTGCTTGCCATCTTATGGTTACCAGGGCTTCGTGGAGGGAGATCGCATGAGCAAACCTATTGCACCATTTTGCATATTGCCGAGTAAGACGAGAAGACCATGTCCGATTTTATAAAAATAGCCTGCAATC
>METF01000292.1:359-634 GCA_001771235.1 Candidatus Zhuqueibacterota bacterium RBG_16_48_16 | reverse complement strand
CAATTGGCCGCCGAACTCGCGAGGAATGGTGATAAAGAAGGAATTCAGGAGATTGCCGATAATCTTTGGAATAAGAACAAGAATATTGCCAACGATTGCATAAAAGTTATTTACGAGATCGGCTATCTCCAGCCCAACCTGATCGCGCAATATGCCGATGATTTTGTAAAACTGTTGCAAGTGAAAAACAACCGCATGGTCTGGGGCGCTGCACTCGCTCTCACCACCGTCGCGGACCTCAGTGCGGATCGATTATTCAAGCACGTGAGCGAAAT
>METF01000292.1:0-126 GCA_001771235.1 Candidatus Zhuqueibacterota bacterium RBG_16_48_16 | reverse complement strand
GCTGACTCCTCCGCAGGGGAAGAGGGTGATGAAGGTGATTAAGCAGGCGGAGTCAATGTAGAAGAGTGAGATTATACCAATTTATGCAAAGAAGATGCATCTTTTTTCATTCCGATGAATAAAGAG
>METF01000291.1:9778-10627 GCA_001771235.1 Candidatus Zhuqueibacterota bacterium RBG_16_48_16 | reverse complement strand
AATGAAGGACGAGTAGCTGTTCTCTCCTGACGAATCCATGTCCACGACGCTGTACAGTGCTGTCGGGCTGGCGCGCCAGAACAGTTGTACCTTGTCCAGCGGTCTCGCCGACTTGACCCGGGCGACGACCTGGACGGCTTGCGTGGTATCTTCAATGTCGCTCAACGTCTCCAGCTCAACATGAATCTCGTCAAAGTATTTCACCACGCGATCCATGACCGTGCGCCGGGCTTGTTCGCCTTCGATGCTCTCAAAACCGCCAAAGGCAAAATAGACCAGCTTGTAACCATCGCCGTAGCGGACAGCCCCGCTCTTTCCGTTCGGGTAATCAAAAATGGAGACGGCGCCATCGAGAGGATTGATTTCGCAAGGATTCTGTCCCAATGCTTCGTTGCTACCGCTGAGTCCCCTGTCCGGCTGCCATATTGAAAAATTCAAACCGGCGCTAACCGGGTCGTCGGCCACGCCGCGAACATCGCGGTGGGTGGTCTGGTAAGTGAGGTATTCGGCGTGCAGGTAATCTTCATGAAACTGGTTTGAGCGGCGCAGCGAATTCCTGTATTCATTCCGCTCGGCGGCATTGGCCTCGCACAGGTCGTAACCGATCCGCTGCCCGGACAAAAAGAGATTGATGCCCTGATCCAGATAAGTGGAAAGCAAGCTCCTGTCCGAGTTGTTCAGCGTCGGCAAGCTCCACTCATTGAACCAGATCACCGTGTTGTGAGCGAGAATGGGCTTGTGCGGCGATCCCTGCTTTTCATAATTCCAATAGGTGTAACCCAGTCCCAGGCTGTCCAGGGCGGCGAAATAAAATCGCTCATTTCCCCTGCCGCCGTCGTCATCGATCAA
>METF01000291.1:9385-9738 GCA_001771235.1 Candidatus Zhuqueibacterota bacterium RBG_16_48_16 | reverse complement strand
GGGTTTGTGAAAAACCGGAATTGTCACTCAGGTGAAGGGTCATCCGTGCGCTATGAGGATACGCCTGCTGCGAAACCTGTACGACAAAAGGCTGGTGCGCGTTATCGGTGTAATTCAGATCGATGGAGGACAGGCCCAAAATCACCGGAATTTGCGCGCTGTTGTTGATCACCTCGATGTAGGGATCGTTGGATTCCAAAACGACCTGCACACCGGAGGCATCGGCCCATTTGTTTAGAAATGTATAAACCAGGCTCACCGTTTCGCCCGGCTCGGCCTTGCCGTTGAGATTACCGTTCGGTGAATCGTCTGCAATCATTTTTATCAGGGAAATTTCCGGGGTGGATTGGAAC
>METF01000291.1:8514-9372 GCA_001771235.1 Candidatus Zhuqueibacterota bacterium RBG_16_48_16 | reverse complement strand
CGCGATAGGCGTTCGCCCGGCCTCTTTTACCCAACTGTCCGGCATAAGCAGGATTTTCGGCGTCGACGTTATCCGCCGTATCGACGATGTGCATCAACACCTGGGCAGCGCTCCAATCCGGGTGAACCGCTCTGACCAGACCGGCGACGCCGGCAGCAATCGGCGAGGAGGCTGAAGTCCCCTGCATCCGGGTATACTTGTCATTGAATACAGTGCTCAAGATGCCCAGTCGCCCGGCGCTGGTATTGCCTCCGGGTGCGGAAACATCCACCCAGTCGCCGTAACTGGCATACCGGGCTTTGATATCCCGATCGTCCACGGCCGTAACGCCCAGGGTCCACGATGCCGTGGCGGGCATATATCCATAGTCTTTGTTATCGTTGCCCGCAGCCACACAAACGACGACGTTGCTCTCGAATGCAAACCTCATGATATCCGAAACGACTAAATCATCAAACGGCGCGCCCAGGCTGAAATTGATAATATCTGCGCCATTGTCAACAGCGTATTCTATCGCTTTGACTATCCACGAATCACGGGCTACTCCCTCACCCTTTTTCGTGGAGTAACCGATACGCAGCGCCATGATCGAACAATTCCAGCCCAAGCCAGCGACGCCCGTGCCGTTATCGGTAACAGCAGAGGCCAGGCCCGAGACGAACGTCCCATGGCCGTTGAAATCCATCGGGTTGTTATCGGCCGTGGTGCCATCCTCGCCGGTAGCGGGCTGCTCGTCGTCGGGGGAACTCGCAGGGACGTGTACCCAGTCCCATCCCCGAACGTCATCCACGTAGCCGTTGCCGTCATTATCGATGCCATCGATGACTTCGGCCGCATTGGCCCAGATGTTGTCGCCCA
>METF01000291.1:6794-8506 GCA_001771235.1 Candidatus Zhuqueibacterota bacterium RBG_16_48_16 | reverse complement strand
TGATCCCAATCCACACCGGTGTCCGTGACGGCAATGATGACATTTTTGCTGCCGTGGGTAATGTCCCACGCCCGGTCGGCAGCGATCTGCGGCAAATGCTCCTGCTGCGAATATTGCGGATCGTTGGGCACGGCCAGCGTTCGTAAAATATAATTCGGCTGGGCATATTCGATGCCTTCGTTTTCCTTCAATTCCGCGATCAGGAGCAGCGGATCGACATCCTCCGGGACAGTCAATTCGAAAAGAGTCGACAGATCGACTTTTCCTTGTTGAAGCGGAGCTTCTTTGGCGGGGAAAAGTTTTTTCTTATGCGAGACGCCATATTTGCCCATTATGGCATTGACAGATGCGGCACCGGCATCGAGCGTCCGCGGATTGATGGTGGGATTATTCTGTGAGCTCTTGAATTTGACAATGACCGAACCCGGCACGTAGCTTCTTCCGCGCTCGGTAAAAGTGTTATCCTGTGCTATGTTTGTCACCGGAAGTAAAAACAACAGGCAAGGCAGCAGCCACGAGGGGAAATGGTATTTTTTCATTCTTCTCACTCTGTCCGATAGTATTTGTGTTTCCGATTTTCTTTAAACCTACACCAGGTCGAAAAAAGTTCACCTTTTTTCGTCTCATAAATAACAGGCCGCAAAATCCGTACCCGCTAAAATGCTCTCGTTCTTTCCAAGCTTGTTATAGGATTTGTTTTACGAATCGGGCTTTATCCTTTTTCTTAACTCGGACAAGCCGAAACCAAACAGGCAGAATAATTTTCCGGCAGAATGATTATACTTACTCAATTATTCTGCCGAACAATCATTCTGCCTTTGAAATCTTCAACCACATAACATCCCACCTGGAAAGTCTTGCTAGAACATTTCAAGATTTGACTTCTCAGGTACTGAAAATATTTTGCCAGAAATGGTCAAAATTTTACAGCTAAGGTACTAACCCGGATAAACCGGAACCCATAAAATACAACCACGAATTTGCACCAATTACAGACGAATTTGCACGAATTAGAATAAATCTTGGTTTACAAATTCGTGTAATTCGTTTGATTCGTGAAAATTCGTGGTTAGACTTTTTAGCAGCTACCTTTTGCCATATTTGTACAAAAAATTGATTTCTAAGACACTATAATGTCCACCCTCGAACAGAGATTTACTGGATGAATCTTTTGGGGCTTTGCTTTCTCGTTTGTAGTTCAGCCTTCAGGCTGGTTGGCAAGCTAAAGCTTGAGCTACAAACGAACATTACGTACCAAAAGAAATGTATTACCTTTTTGGATAAGAGCGGTAAGAAACCAATAAAAAGGGGGGTCTTTAAAATTCAAAGACCCCCTTTTTCCGAAAGGCCGAAATTTATTTAGTGTTTGGACGAAAACCAGAGAAAAATAAAAACCTGTCATTGCGAGCGGAGTAAATAGGCCATTTACTGTCCAAATTGCTCTGTTGGAGCGAAGCAATCCCCTTACTCTTCAGGAGATTGCTTCGGCAAAACTTGTCCTGAGCTTGTCGAAGGAAACGCCTCGCAATGACAGCGAATTCTTAGATAAGTAGTTTTCGGTCTGACACTATTTGGTCAGGATCATCTTGAACGTCGATTTAAAGTTATCGGCTTCCATTTGGTAAAAATAGACGCCGGAAGCGACATTCGATGCATCCCAGGCCAGGTTGTGATAACCGGCCTGCATTTCCAGATCCACAAGCGTTGCCACG
>METF01000291.1:6510-6785 GCA_001771235.1 Candidatus Zhuqueibacterota bacterium RBG_16_48_16 | reverse complement strand
CTCATGTTGACCACTCTCACGGTCACATGGGCGGTTACAGGAACGGCAAACTTGATGTTGGTAACGGGATTGAAGGGATTCGGATAATTTCTGAATAACTCGAACTGTGTCGGCAAGGCATCTGCAGTTCCTTCAACAGAGGTCACTGTCAAAGCCACTTCAGCCGCATCACTTGCATTACCCGAAAAGTCAAGACCTGTCAGCCTGTAGCTGTAGCTTTTGGATACTTCCACGTCGGTATCCATGAAGAACAGATCGCCGGTAATGGCCAGGGG
>METF01000291.1:6226-6430 GCA_001771235.1 Candidatus Zhuqueibacterota bacterium RBG_16_48_16 | reverse complement strand
CAGCCGTTTCCTGTGCGGCGAGGCCCTTCGGCGCCAGCGGTCTCAGGTTATCGACAGAGTAACCCGCACCCTCATCGGAATCCATATAAGTGCCGTAGAGGTCATAGGCCGTTACCATGTAATAATCCAGGTAAGCTCCAAGAACTTTGGACGAATCCCGCCAGGTGGAGGCCACGACGCTATAGGCGCCCCAATTGCTGTGGG
>METF01000291.1:5023-6042 GCA_001771235.1 Candidatus Zhuqueibacterota bacterium RBG_16_48_16 | reverse complement strand
CTCTCGCTGAAAGGATCGTCGTTCAGTGACGCCTGCCAGCTCACCAGCACCTTGCCGCCCTGGTCATGAGGCACGTCGAGCACGCTCATGATATCGGGCTGATCGACATAGCTGATTGTTGCACGCACTTTATGGCCCAGGCCGGAGAGGAACCATTCCATTGCATCGGGGTCCCAGCCGACGTTATAGCCGACAAAAGGCGTGCCGGCATCCGCCAGGACACCCGAGGAGACCACGACGTCCGTGAACTCACCCATGATGATAAAATCGCCGTGCAGGTTCCAGGCATTCGGATTAAAGGTCTCGTCGAATGTGTGCCAGGAGAAATCGCCCGCAGGGACAATCTCTTCGAGCTGGTCTAACACAGCCAGCACACTTGTTGGATCGTTTGGATCGACGAGAGCCAGTGTGATGAGAACAGTATCCGGCTCACCCGGATTGTAAAATCCGATGCGGAACGATTCGATATCATAAGCCAGGGTTCCCTTGATCTGGCTCAATGGCGAAAAGTGGACAAAGCCATCGTAGCTGGTATAAAAGGCCGTCGTCAACCGGTCATCATAACCCAATATGGCCACTCCCGGCTGATGAACGGTAAAATCAGGATATTCGAATATGTCGTTATCCGGATTTTCATCTGTGCTTAATTCCGTCCAGGTAGTAATCCAGTGGAAGCCCGGCTCAACATCCATCATCGCCGGGAAGACGCGCGTGGTATCGCTAAAGGCATCCAAGTCGATTCGCGGCGGAACCGGCAGTCCCGCGCCGTCGTCGATCGAATACCACAGGCCGATGCCGCTGGCCGGCTCAAAGCCTTCGTTGACAATGTCCACACCGACAGGGGTGACCTGGCCGGATGTGGTCGGAAAACCGACATACATCCAGTCCACGCCCGCGTCATTGGGAACACCGGAGATTCCAGTGACCGTCACGTCGTCCAGAAACAATCCGGCGGATTCAAGCTCGCCCTGATCGGTCAAGCCGTCGGTGATGTACATGAAAGCTAGATAAGCCGTCTC
>METF01000291.1:4677-4922 GCA_001771235.1 Candidatus Zhuqueibacterota bacterium RBG_16_48_16 | reverse complement strand
GGAACATCTTTTCAAAATCGATGCCGAACGGAACCATCACGGTCGAGCCGTCCTCGGCATCATCGGTCAGATAGTTCACGGCCGCGGCGTCATCGACGCTGATGTCATCGATCCACCAGCCACCTCCCGGCTCAGCATAGCCAAAGTCCGGCAGGAAACGGAAGCGAATCTTAATAGTCTGACCGACATAATCGGACAAGTCGGCGGTGAGGTCTTCCGTTACGCCATAAGATTCCGAAAAAAGA
>METF01000291.1:0-4555 GCA_001771235.1 Candidatus Zhuqueibacterota bacterium RBG_16_48_16 | reverse complement strand
TGCCAACTGTTATCCTCATGATATCCGCCGCCATCCGCAAAGCCGCAAAACCATGAATAAGCTCCGGCGAGCGGTGCCGGGGCAGCATTGCTGCGATGGAACAGCGTGGCCTCTTTTCCGACCATCACATAGTAAAGATCAGCGAGGCTGTTTGTGCCCTGGACCAAATATCCCGGGTTATCGATATTGATCATATAACTCAGTTTTGCCGACACCAGGGGATCAGCCCCGATGGTTTCCGGCAGGATAATGGGCGGAGAAATCAGGGCATCTCGCTGGCCGTCAAAGTTATCGTCTATCCACATGCTGTGGGTCGGACTAAAGGATTTGTCTTCTGAAAGCAGCCAATGAGATACTTCCACATCCACGGCATCCGTTCCGGCACTGTTGTTATAACCACCATCGGTAAACCATCCGGCGGCGCCGGACTCGAAATCTTCGTAAAAAATCTCGCTTTCGCTGGTCACCTTCATCATTCCTTTTGATTTGGTATATTCTGTCTTCTTTTTGGTCGCCAAATCAGAGGGCAATTTTTTTCGGCTTTCAATTTTTTTCTCACCGCGCGAAAGCTCGACCCTGTTTGCCGCGGGGAGAATATTGATCAAGCCAAAAAGAAAACAAACGACCACTACTAATAGCGTTTTTCTTCCCATAAATAAATCCTCCTGTTAATACCAGCAGTTCGTTGATTATTGGTTCGAATGAAAAACATCGTTAGGGCTAAAAGGTTATGGCATCACCCCGCTTCCTGTGTTTTTAATGAATGTGTCAATATGGCGTCCACTGATTTTAAAATACTCTTATTGAATAGCTCATACAGTGCATTAATTTCAAACGGTAAAATTTTAGTCAATTAGAAATAGACCGTCAGCGAATACTGATGGACATAATCCAGCAGGCCAAAGTCCTGAAACGCATAATCCAGGCTGAATTCATTGCCGCCGTAGCCAAAATTCAAGCCGCCGCCAAAAGTGAGGCCGAGGGTGTTGTTGTCATAATTGGTATGATAGCCAACTCGCAGAGCCAAAGTCTCATTCCACGAATACTCGGCTCCCAGATTGCCGCGCAAATTATGGTCGATGGGATCGTTGGCGTCGGCAACCAGCGTCAGCCGGTTTTTTTCGCTGTGAAAATCGGGATTCCCACCGCCAAAGAGGTCGACTAAAATTCCCATTCGGAACATCATCGGCAGCGGCCAGTCCAGCGTTTGCAGGCTGCTGGCGGTCTCTCGGTCGCCCTGCATATTGGGATTGGTGTCCGCCGTGGTATTGATGTCCGGCCCGTCCAGCCGCATCTTTGAGCCAAAGTTGGAAATGCACATGCCCAGGCGCACGCCGTAAATGCCGGTGTCGAATTGCGAGCCGATATCAAAAGCGACCGCCGAAGCATCTTCTCTAAAAATGGATTCGCGGATGAGCTTCAGGGTCACGCCGACATTCAAACGGTCTGTCAGGCCCTGGGAATAAGACAAGCCGAGCACGATGCCGCTATAGTCATAGTACGTGCCTGTTCCGTTGGGCTGTTCTATGGTGGTGATTTCAATCGGATCGGTGGTGAGGAAAATGGCGCTGACGCCGAAACTCGACTGGTTCGATGCGGGCATGGCGTAGCCGACAAAGCTGTATTTTAAATCGGCAATGTAATTATTATAAGAACCGCTCAAGCTGGGTCGCCTGATATGTCCGATGCCGGCGGGATTCCACGCCATGGCAAAAACATCTTCAGCGGCAGCCGCATAAGCGCCACCAAGCGATGCGCCCCTGGCGCCTGCCGGAATTTTGAGAAATTGCGCAACAGCCGTTCCCACTTTGGAAAAGTTTTGTGAATAACCGGCAGCGGCAAAAACCAGGATAAGAATCAGTGCCGTGAGAAAATATCTTTTTTTCATGATGGATCCTCTGCTTACTTTGCCTTCCGTAATTCAGCGTAACTGTCATTCTCTTGAGAATCTTTGTCACTTTGTAATCGTAGCCGCCGTAACGCCATTTTTTGGAGGAATTACCATATCCGTTTGCGTTTTTTTCAATTTGTGCACACTTGACAAAGATTCCTGAAGCGAGTTCGTTTTATAACTACTAAGGTTCTAAAGCCAAAAATAAGGTTTTTAATAATTCCAAGTCCTGTAAGGACGACATGTTTGTAGCAACCGATAAAACCCCCCATCTTCAGTCCTGTAGGGACTGGATGTTGATGTTTTCCAAGCTATCGGCCATTTTGTTTGTCCCTCCTCTTGTTAAAACATCCCGTCCTTAACAGGACGGGGGCTTTTGACTTGTTGGTTGCTACAAACATCATGTTCCTAGCGGGACCGGCTGCGGACTAGCAATCCGAATGACCAGTTGAAATAGTTATGCTCAAATAGAACACAGATGGCGCGGATAACACAGATTTTCACGGATCAAATCTGTGCAAATCCGCGTCATCCGCGTTATCCGTGTTCTATTCCTGTTGTACAAATATTGCGAATGCTCATTAAACCTCAACTGTCATCCGTATTAGCAATAAATCCTTATTCCATAGTGGTTCTATCTCGTCCGGATTGGGAAAGACTTAATTCGCTGATGGCTGTAGAAAAAGTTACGCTGTAGTGCTAGCGAATGATGGCAAATTTGCCGGTCCTGGTTTTGCCGTCCGGCGTTTCAACGACATAAATATACAGCCCAAAGGCCACCTCCTGCCGGTTCATGGTCCACAGGTTCCAATCCTCACTGCCCGTGCCGGGCACGCCGTCCGGGCTCCAATGGTCGAGCGTATTGATCAGCTCACCGGCGAGGTTAAAGATATACACCTTGCAAACCTTGGGCAAATTGGTGAACTGGATCTTGAGCCTGTTCGCATCGGACTCCCAAGATGCGGAGACGATATAAGGATTAGGCACCACACGTATGTTGGCAAGGGGATCACTATCATTCGCGCCGATCTTGTAAGATTGCGTTTTAAGCTCGAAAATATCACTGGCCGAGAGCGGTTTCCAGGTCGTTATAAACAACGTATCGCCTTCAACCCAGCGAACGCTCTGGTAACGAAAGATTGAATCTGCCGGAATGATCGTCGTGTCGATGGTGACAATGCCGGTCGTCGGATCTTCCCGGCTCGTAAGGGTCGTATCCGGCGGAAAGACTTCCCACTGGTCTTTGTCGAACCAGGCCATGTCCAGCTTCCAGGTCCGGGTACCACTCGGCAGCCGTCCGCCGGAAGGCAGGTCTCTAAACGTGGCATCCTCGATAAAGCCCAGAACGTCGCCGCGGTTGAATTCACCGACAGGCTCTTCGTCCGAATCCATCCATATCGCATCGATGGGCTTTGGCTGATCTTTACCCTGGGTAATGTCATACGCTTTAAAGTAGACAGGAATGCGATTAACCTGGTTGGCGGCGAGCTGGTAGGCCGAATCGGGAAAAGATTCGCTAAAAACCAGCATGTAATCCTTGGGCACCTGGTTCACCCATTTTTCAAAATTGATGGCCCAGCTCGACTCGCCCGACCAGACAGCGCGGCGAAAGAACGGCTTGTTGGCCACATTGGTGATGTGAAGCCGGATGCCATCGAACATCGGGGAATACTCGGTGCCGTTGATCAATCCGGCATTCAAGCTGTCGATTCGCGTCTTGACACCCGCCGAACTACCATCGATGTTGATGATCTGGTCACTGAATTGCGGTTTACCGTCACTGTCGATAAACATCCACTTGCCGGTACTCAGGTTTTTTACATTATAGGTTAACGTGCTTTTCTGGCTCGTGCTGGTGGAATCGACAAAATAATTATAAACGATCACCGTATCGCGACGGCCAAAAAGCGTATCTACCGCAATGGAATCCAGTTTTGGCACCATGCTGCTAATAACCGAATCGCGAAAAAAGATTTGATAGGTGTGGCCGGTCACCAGGTAAGGGTCGGCTACATCCACGGAAATTTTTGCCAGGCCGGCTCCGGCGATCCGTTTCACAGTCCCGTCTTTGCTCGTGTCTATTTTCACATCGGCAAAATCGCTTGGCCGCGGCTGCGGCGTCACTTTGACGAACTGGGGCTCCGCTTCGCTATTTCCTTTAAAGTTTTCCAAAGATTCCAGGTCGAATTTGAATTGCAGGGGATTGAGAAGCAGGTTGGTTTTTTCGATACCATAGTCATAAGCGGTCACGGAGTATGAATAGCTCACGCCGTCGTAAACATCGTAATCGACAAAGGAGTGGAACAGGCCGTCCTCTCCCTCGCCCTCATCGCGCTCGTCGTCACCCAGGTAAAGCCAGGGAGCGAACTTGTCCCTGCCGCCAATGCCGTCGATCTTGTCGCACTGGGCTATGGGCCGCCATCCCCGGGTGATACCCAGCTCATCGCGGATGAGTCCGGTCTCCGGGTTGCCCCAGGTTTTGCCGCCGTCCGTGCTTTTATAGACTTTATATCCTTCAAAATCCTGGTAACCGGTCATGATGTCGCGGTATGTTTCCGAGCGACGATCCCAATACAACGTTACTTTGTTGCGCGTCCGGCCGGTATTATCAAGATAAGGAGAGACGACGGCGTGCACCTTTGGCGCTTTGGGCGGATCGGGGCC
>METF01000290.1:3315-6567 GCA_001771235.1 Candidatus Zhuqueibacterota bacterium RBG_16_48_16 | reverse complement strand
ATTGATCAGAGAAAACGCTGAACTGTTAGAGCTGCGCCGGACCTTCGAATTCACTGTCACGGATTTGTACATAAAGTCCTTCAGCTTTTACATGGAATTCATCGACGCCGCCGGCGACATGGACACCTCCCGGTACATTCAAACGCTGTTAAAGATCGAGAAAAAACTGGCACAGGTCGAATGGCCGGACTCGTTCAAAATGCGGCTCTTCCGCTTTTATGAATTGATCGGGAATTATGCAAAAGCGGAAGACATGCTGTTCGATATCCTGAAAACCAGTCCTGATGAAGCAGAACAGCCTGGCAGAGACTTTTATGACCGGCTTTTACGAAAATCCGTGCAAGAGTTAGAGGCCGGGAATTTGCCTCATGATGAAGTATTGGAAGGAATGCAATCATTCAAAATGAAACTGGGGGAGAAAAATTGACAAGCATGATACATCTTTTGCAGAAGATCAACTTACTATCTCAGAGATAAGAAAACTGCTCACTGAAGGCTTGCCGTTTCTAAATTCGGACAACCACTTTCCACTTTATCGTAAAAATATTCCTTCTGGCAATAAAGAGCTTTTTTTCCGCACTTCCCGCCTATTTGCCTGTATATAATCCACGTAAAAATGCTCCAAGATCATTCCTGATATCCATATCATTACTTCATATATTCTTTTCTTGTTGCGAATTCATCATCCTACGAACTTTGCTCATCATTACATGAAGGTGGAGCCATGAAAGCAAAAATCCTTATTTCCGTCGGTGTCGTGTTGATTGCTGTCGCCATTGTAGCGAGTGCACAGGTCATTCCAGAGATTACGGATCGTTACAGTCTGGGTGGCTGGCCGAATTGTGCCGTTTTGAACGGGGATTATGCTTACCTCGCGCAGAGTTTTCACATCGCCATTCTAGACATTTCCGGGGCAGAAATGCAGAAAATCGGTGAATTCGATTTGCCCAACGAGCCAAACCTGTTATTCATCCGCGACAATTACCTGCTGGCGTTTTATCAATGGTCTGATTCTTCTTTACAGCTATTTGATATGAGCGATCCTTTTAAACCTGTTCCTCTGAAAAGATACGCTCTTACAAGCGTCTGGCCGCAAAAGGTGTCCCTCTCCGGCAATTATGCTTTTCATGCGTCAAATGATACCCTCTCCATTATCGACCTGACCGACCCCGGGAATGTCAAAATCGTGACCAGCCTGCCTGTCGAAGGGCTTGTTTCGGCAAGGGCAAAGGACAACCTTCTTTTGGCCGGCACGGCGGATTCTTTGATCATTTACGACATCACGGACATTGAAAATCCGGTGGAGAAGAGCAAAACAGCCACGCCCAAGATTTCTGCCATTGACATAATAGATCACCTCGCTATTTTGGGCCTTGAGGAATACCCGGACATTGGCGTCAAGCTTGTCAATATCGAAAACCCGGAAAATCCACAAGAGTTATCTTTTGTCGCGACTGCGGTGAAAGAGGAGAACACCACATATTTTAAAAACCCAATCGACATCATTGTCGAAAATAATCTCGCTTATATCAGTGCTTACGGCTCGACAAATCTCTTTGTTGTGGACCTTTCCGATCCTGAGCATGTTGCGATAAAGGGATCCTTCGAGTTTGATAAAGGCGAATTCCCCATGCCGGAAACCATGCATCTTGACTACCCTTACATTTACCTGTGCCAGACCAATTCCTCGGCGGCATTTTTGCGGATCGATGTCTCCGATCCGGCAAATCCAATTTTGTCTGCGGCATTCGAAGCCCCGAAAAGTGTCAGGTACGCTGCGACGTTGAACGATACGCTTTTTGTGGCGAGTGACGAGCGGCTATGGATTTATCATCTGGAGGATCCGCAAACCCCACGGCTGCTGGGAAGCAGTTGGCAATGGAGCGGTGTGGACCGGTTGGAAGCCGGGAACGGACATTTGTACGCCGCTCGTGGTGATACGTTATTTATCCTGGATTATTCCGACGTGCAAAACATCACAGCCAGAGGATATTATCATTCACCAAACGGCACCGTTCGCGTCGTATCGGTTCGTGGAGAACAAGCGTATCTTTTGACCGTCAACGAAGCCCAGTCCGCGTTCGAAGTAGTGAATGTAGCCGATCCGGCCAATCCATCCCAAATATCGCAATACCCGATAGAAAGCGAAGGACGCGATCTTTTCATCCCGGAGGACAATCCTGCCAAAGCTTATGTGGCATTCTCCAAATCGCCAAGCGAAAACGGCTTACTGATCCTTGATCTCACCAGTGTCGTAAGTATAAATCCCTTGGGAACCGCACCGTCAAGAGGCGTTCCTTCCTGTTTATGGGTGGAGGATTCTCTTGCTTTTATTGGCAGCAATGATGACCAATTCCTCTGGCACCTGGAGTCGTTCAATATCGCCCGCCCCGAATCGCCGCAACCGGTTGCCAGCAGAGAAGGTGACGGAATTATATGGGATATTCAGGTGGTGAATGAGCTTGTGGCAGCGAGCATTGCAGGTACAATCAATGAAATCCCGGGCATGGACTCGCCGATAAGATGGAATCTGGATGCGCCAAAAAGTATGTTGAATCAAAAAAGAGCGGGAATAAGAGGCGGCGAGCCTCAGTATCAAGGCCAGGTTGCCTTCTTTGGCATGTATGACCTTTCATTGCTGGCGCTGGCATTGGTGTATGAAGGTCTTTTATTTTGGCTGATGCTGTTCGGACTGCCAGGCCTCCTGGTGCTGTTTATCCTGTCAGGATGGGGGAATCTGGAAAACCTGTTATACAGTGCATCGCTGGGCCTTCTCTGCCTTTTATTCTTTATGTCGCCTGGAAACGCGGTGGACAAAAAAATCGACAATGCGCAAATCCAGGCTTTCCTGCTTGAACAGAATTATCCCAATCCCTTTAATCCGGAAACAACCATAGAATTCACTATCGAGCAGGCCGGGCGCGTTAAGTTAACAGTGTACGACATGCTTGGCAGGGAAGTGGCCGTGCTTGTCGATGAAAACCGCTCCGCCGGCAATTTCAAGGTAAATTTCAGGGCTTATGGACTGCCGTCCGGTTTGTACGTGTACCAGTTAGAACAAGGAGGTTTTGCGGAACAAAAACAGATGCTCCTGCTAAAATAGGCTGATGTGCGTCGTTGTGGTAGACCGGTTACCGTCTACCGTGTCCGCAATTCAGCCTGATTGTCATTCTCTTGAGAATGACACCCTCTTTTTTTTAGTAAACGGATTTGATAGATTGTTATTCGACTTAAACTTTCGCTTTAGTTCTA
>METF01000290.1:0-3286 GCA_001771235.1 Candidatus Zhuqueibacterota bacterium RBG_16_48_16 | reverse complement strand
ATTACACGCCCCTACGGAACTTTGGCATCCACATAGGCACCTCGCTCATGTACTTTTCATATTCCGCACCGAACCTGTTCAATAATAATTTTTCCTCGTAGCGGGATATGAAATGGTAAAAAGACAGGATGCCCATCCATACGAGCATGGCTGCAAGAGACGCCGTCGCAATGCTCAAGCCAAGATACAATAAAATCGAGCCGAGATAAATAGGGTGGCGCACGACTTTGAAAACGCCCTGGCGAAGGACCATTGGCTGTTCGCGAATCTCGCCAAAAACGATACGCAAACCGGATCGCGCAAAATATCCTGAGCAAACCAGGATGAATAACGCAACGGGCAGGCGAAGAAAAAGCGGAATATAAGCGGCCAGAAATGTAGAATACCTCGCGACAAACGAGTCGATGATCCATACGGCCAGGAATATCATCAACAGGATGAATTGCCCAATGTCCCCCAAAACATGCTCACCAACGAGGTCGCTCCTGTCGGCATGTCCTTTGAACGTCATTCCTTTTTCCATTTTCACCTCTTTTTATGAAGCACCACAAGGGTTAAAAGACTGTTTATTCTTCTGGTGGAACAACCGGCTCTTGCACTTGCTCTTTCTCGCCTTGCCTGTCACAGTATTTTTCCTTAAAATGTTTTTTCCAGCGGTCGTCGTGAGCCGGATGTTTGGGATGCGGGAACGACTTGAACAGGATATGCGCCAGCACGACCAGTGCCCACGCCTGCCAGAAAGTGATTTTACCCAATCCGAAAATATCCGGCATCAGCCAGTTCCACAGCCAGAGGACGACGAATCCAAAAAGCAATGCCATGCCGGCAGCCAACAGGATGCCCGAAATGACTTTGGCGGCAATGGCAAAAATTCCCCGCGTCGTTTTAAAGTGATCGTGTCTTTTCATTTTGCACCTCTCATTGTGTATTTGTTCAGCGAAATGACCTGGAAATGAGATCAGTAACCATGATCGCATTTTCACGCCAATAATTTTTTGATCTCAGCCAGTTGGCCTTGCAGGAAGCGGATGGCATAGCGTTTTCGGGCGATCAGGGTATTTACCGGTTCCCCGGTTTCCCGGGAAAGCTCACGAAAGGTTCGGCCCTCGATGACCTGCTGGATAAAAACGTGGCGCTGTTTCTCCGGGAGCGCGTCAATGGCGTCCATCATCGCCCGGAAAATGATTTCGCGAGATTCATCATCCATCGTATCGGGAATTTCCTCTGCAAGAATATCCTTAAAACGATTTCCGTTTTCATCAGACTCGTCAATGGATACGGTTGGCAGCCGCTTCCTCCGGTACCAATCGATGATCTTGTTTTTAGCGATGGTGTAGAGCCAGCCAGTCAGGTCGTCCACGATGTCGAGCACGTTCAGGCTGCCGACCGCCTGGACATAGACATCCTGCAGCAGGTCTTCCGCTTCCTCCAGCGACTGAATTTTCGACCAAATGAAAGCAAACAAACCGGCGTGTTCGGCTTTAAAATTTTGTTGCAGCCTGTGTCTCTGTTCGTTTACCATCTCGGTTATAAAGACGTGTGAGGTGCAAAATTATTGTATTTTTGCCAGGTATTTCAAGGCAAATATGTGAGTTTATTCGGAAAAAATCCACATTAAATAAATTAGCGCGGATTATAATGAAAATTTTGTCTATATTTCACGGAATATCAGATGAAATGGAAGGGATATCCCCATGACTTGTCTCTCACTCTTTTTGATGCTTTTTAGTATGACTAGTGAAATATTCGAGATTTAAGCGAACTCACCCCGGTTGTCAACTCAAAACACAGAGGCTGATATGCGTTTAGACTATAACGAAGATGAGATTCGTGGTTTCATCCTGCAGCTCGGCTCTGAGGATGATGATATCGCTAACGAAGCGATTGATGCGCTGATCGTTTCCGATCCGGAAATCAAGATTCCCCTGTTCATACAAGCCCTGCCGGAAAATAACAGTGCTGGCAAACAGCGCATCTGTTTTTTGTTGGGAGGATGCGAGGAAGAATGTTGCGTCCCCCCTCTGCTGGACATGCTGGACGACGGCGACGATTTTGTTGCCGCAGCCGCCATCGAAGCGCTGGAACAGTTTGCTCGCTCTTCGATCGTAACGCCGGTGTCGGAAATGCTCTATTCAGATAACCCCCATGTCGTCAAGAAAACAATTCACTGTTTCGGGAAAATGTTGTCAGCAGGCGTCGTGGAAGCTATTGAGCCCTTGATGCGCTTTGTTAAAATGACCGGTCACCGCGCAACCAGGCTTTCAGCGGTACAAAATTTCAAGTACCTGGAAAAGGAAAATCTGTTACCGGTCATCGATGAGCTTAAGAAACTGCACGATGCGGACCTGGAGCCTGAAATCCCGTTGCTTATGGATGAATTGGAGATACGCCAGGAAGATAATGCCATAAAAGAAATAAAGCGACTTTACAGGGGTTTGTCTTCTCAGAAATATGTCTATCAAAAAGCTTGTGAATCCGAGGTCGTTGCTTATGGCAAACTGGCGGCAGACATCATGCTTGAGATCATGTTTGCAGAGGGAACAGATACGCCACAATTTGTAAAAGCAGTGTCGATCGTCAAGAAAATGTGTTGGAAGGCGCTGCCGTCAATACGCAACCTTATCGAAACTTTTAATGAGTTTGACATCAAACACAAAATGCACAGGTTGGGTGCACTCATTTCCTGTTTACAGCCCGTCTTGTACCCCGAATTGGAGCCGGCCATGCTGGGCTTATTGGATCGATCTATCCTTTTTGAACCGACCCTTCATGCCGACCTTCAAAGCCAGCTACGATCCCTTAAAACATCCATACACGTGGCACTGGCGGAAGGTGGCTGCACAGCCGCTATGGCGGACCTGATTGCTATGTTTGGCGACGGCAGAAATATCACAGACGAAGAGCTATTGAAAGCCATCCGTCTCATCGGCGGCCAGGAGTTTCTCCGGCCCCTCTCCGATATGCACGCCGATCCCAGCTATCCCTGGTATGTGAAAAAAGAAGCGGAAAAAGCCTTTGCGGCAATATCAAAGAGGACGGGATCGGAGGGGTTGCCGTCACTTGCAGATTTTAGCAAGCCGGAAACAAACAACTAGGTTGATTTGCTGACAATATAGAGTTATCTTTACCCGGTTGTGAAAGCCTTTTCCCCGTAAGTATGGTTTGATCATCAATTACAAAGGAGAGATGATGGCAAAATCGGAGAATTTGAGCCGCAGAGATTTTCTCGCCAGGAGCGCCAGGACGGCCGCCGGCATAGCCGCCAGCGGGGCGGTTTTGGCCGGCA
>METF01000289.1:3702-4931 GCA_001771235.1 Candidatus Zhuqueibacterota bacterium RBG_16_48_16 | reverse complement strand
ATCGAGCGCAGCTTTGAACAAAATGGCTACGACATAGTCGATTTCGGCCAGCCTGCCGATGTCGTGGTGATCAACACCTGTACCGTTACGGAGAACGGCGATGCCGACACCCGCCGGCTGGTGAACCGGGCCAACCGGATCGCAAGCCAGCCGCAGATCGCCTTGATCGGCTGCCAGGCGCAACTGCAAGGCAAAAGGCTGGCGCAACTGCCCGGAGTCCGCTGGGTGGTCGGCAATGCGGTCAAGATGGATCTGGTCAATATTCTCGAACAAGATGGCAGCGAGGAACCGCAGGTGTTGACGCCGGTCATAAAACGGGGGAGCTTTACCATTCCCATTGCCGGAATCGACAAGAGGCATACCCGCGCCAACCTGAAAATCCAGGACGGCTGCGACTTTTTTTGCGCCTTTTGCGAAATACCTTATGCCCGCGGCCGCGCCCGCAGCAGAGAATACCCCGATATCATGGCCGAAGCCGAGCAATTGGTGGCAGCGGGCCATAAGGAAATCGTCCTCACCGGCATCAACATTGGGACGTACAGCTACCAAAACAAAGATATCGACCATGTCCTTGACGGCCTCGCGGCCATAGACGGACTGGAAAGGATTCGCATCTCCTCCATCGAGCCGACCACCATTCCGTACCGGCTCGTCGAGCGGATGGCGGCTAAAAACAAATTATGCCGTTACCTACACGTGCCGATCCAATCGGGACACGATGGCATCCTCAAAGCCATGCTGCGCAAATACACGGTCGAGGATTTCTCCGCTTTTATAAAACAGGCGTATGCGAAGGTGGACAATATCTGCATCGGCACGGATGTCATCGTTGGCTTTCCCGGCGAGACGGAAGAACACTTTGACACCACGTATGAGCTGGTGAGAGAATTGCCTTTTGCCTATTTTCATGTGTTCAGCTACTCCGACCGCCATTACAGCCGCAGCCGCAAGTATGATTCCAAAGTCCATCCCCAGGTGATCGAGCAGAGAAGCCGGCGAATGCGGGAGCTGAGCGCCAGGAAACGCCGGCTGTTTATGGGGCAAAACATCGGTCAGGTTGTGCCCGTGCTTTTCGAGCAACGGAAAAACGGCTGCTGGAGCGGATTGACAGACAATTACATTCGGGTGAAAGCGGTCTCGGATTTCGACCTGTCCAACCGCATCGTGCCCGTGCGTTTGGAGAAAATTGATTTGCAGGCAGTATCCGGAAAGATTTTATGAAAAAAATA
>METF01000289.1:2524-3659 GCA_001771235.1 Candidatus Zhuqueibacterota bacterium RBG_16_48_16 | reverse complement strand
AGATCGTCAAGGCCGTATTGAAAAAAGACAATTACCAGCTTGTCGATTCCGTTGACGAGGCGGACGTTGTTTTATTGAACACCTGTTCGGTGCGGGAAAACGCCAACCGCAAAGTCTTTGCCCGCGTGCACACCATCAAGCACCAAAGAAATGGCAACCCGGTGCGGATCGGGCTTTTGGGATGTATGGCGACCGATTTCAAGAAAAAGCTGATCGAAAATTCCCGGCTGCCTCTCGATTTTGTCGTCGGGCCGGATAGCTATAAAAAATTGCCGCAGGTCATCGAAAAGATCGGGACGGAAAAGGAAAAGGGGTTCGAGGTCACCCTGTCAGAGTTCGAAACTTACTCGGATGTTTATCCCTGCCACACGGGTGGTGTCAATGCCTGGATCGCCGTGATGCGCGGATGCGATAATTTTTGCTCCTTCTGCGTCGTCCCATACACCAGGGGCCGCGAGCGCAGCCGCTCGCCCGAGAACATCATCGACGAGGTGAAACGCCTGGCCGACGAAGGCTTCAGGCAGGTGACTTTGCTGGGACAGAATGTCAATTCCTACAACTATGAAGATAAGGATTTTGCCTGTCTCATTCACCGGGTGAGCAAGGTCGATGGTATCGAGCGAATCCGTTTTACTTCGCCACATCCCAAGGACTTTCCGCACAATCTTTTGCATGAAATTGCCGAAAATCCCAAGGTCTGCAAGCATATCCATTTGCCGCTGCAGGCAGGCAGCGACCGCATTTTGAACATGATGCGCCGGACCTATACGCAAAAAGAGTACCTCGACCTGGTGGAAGACATTCGCCGTCATTATCCGCAGATGGCGCTGACGACGGATATCATCGTCGGATTTCCCACAGAAACCGATGAGGAGTTTGCAGAAACGGTCAGCGTGGTGAAGCAGGTTGAATACGATTCCGCTTTCATCTTTAAATATTCCGAGCGGGAAGGGACCATTGCCAAACGCAAATATCCGGATGATGTGCCGGAAGAAGTCAAGACCCAACGGATAGTCGAAGTGAATCGGGTGCAAAAAGAGATTTCCCTGAATAGAAATAAAGCGCATATCGGCGACCTGCAGGAGGTGCTGATCGAGTCGGACGGCACCAAAAAATCCGACCGGGACGTGCAGGG
>METF01000289.1:1882-2474 GCA_001771235.1 Candidatus Zhuqueibacterota bacterium RBG_16_48_16 | reverse complement strand
GCATCGGATCATTTGTCCATGTCCGCATCACGGATGCCACGGCAAATGTGCTCAAGGGACAGGTTGTTGGTGTTCTTGATAAGTAACCCTTAATCTGTATGATTCACAAAAAGTGATAAATGTGCAACGGACTTTTTGAAAAAGTTGATGTTGTGCCTATGTCTGAACGAAAACTACTTTTTTAGAACTTTGCTGTCATTGCGAGGCGTTTTTTGCCGAAGCAATCTACTGAAAAGTAAGGGGATTGCTTCGCTCCAACAAAGCACATTGAACAGCAAATGAGTCAATTCCTCCGCTCGCAATGACAGTTTTCTTCCATTTCGCTCGTTTTCGGTCAGGCACTTGCATCATCGCAAAAAACCAAGTACGCCGCATATTCAGTCAGTTCATGAGTAATGCAGGTTAAATCAATGAAAAACTCTGCACTCACAAAAATCATTACTGTAATCATCATCTCTCTTCTTTTTCCGATACTCAGTTATACGATTTACCAGGTTGTCCAAACGGACAAGAACGAACAGCTGATTTACTCCATATACGACCGGCAACTGGACAGCATTCTCTTTTCCGTCAACCAGCATTGTTGGGACAT
>METF01000289.1:0-1830 GCA_001771235.1 Candidatus Zhuqueibacterota bacterium RBG_16_48_16 | reverse complement strand
TGACAAAGCAAGGCAAAAAATCCAATTGCAGAAGTATGTTCAACGAAATCCGTCGGTGCTCGGAGCGTTTCTACATTTTAAAAACCATCAGGAAGTGGATGTCTTTAAAGAGCGCTACACCCTGCCCGAAAGTTTTCGTTCGCCGAAGCTTTTTCGGCAAAAGCTGCAAATGATCGTCGACTCGGCAAAGACTCAGTTGGCGCCGATTCTGCGCAGAGCCAGGGAAGGTTACATCAAACCCCTGGCTTTTACCTGGGAGAAAAACGGCGGCCCGGAAATCACCCTTCTCCTTTTTCCCTATTTCAACGAATCACAGAAGTCGGGAGGAACCTATCTCATCGGTATTTTCATCGATAATATGGAATACATCAATGACATCGTGGCGAGAAAATTCACGGCCATGAACGACGGCGAGCTGGTATTCGCCGTGCGGGAAAAGGATACGGGGGTTTTGCACTATTTCTCCGAAGAGACCGATCTTGAACAATTCGAAAAAAGCGAAGATTTGTGGATCATTCCAAACCTGGAAATCCAGATAAAGGTTCGCGGCACGACTCTGAATCAAATTTCAAAAAAACGGGCGCAAACCAATTTGACTTTTCTCATTGTGGTCAATACGGTGCTGCTGTTGGGGGTTTTTTATGTCCTCCGCAATGTATGGCACGAAATGACCCTGGCGCGGATGAAAACCGACTTTGTCGCCAATGTATCGCACGAGCTGCGCACGCCGCTGGCGCTTATACGCATGTTTGCCGAAACCCTGGAGCTGGACCGGGTTCCGTCCGAAGATAAAAAGCGCGCTTATTATCGCTCCATCGTGGGAGAGAGCAGCCGATTGACGCAGCTCATCAATAATATTCTGGATTTTTCGAAAATCGAATCCAATAAAAAGGAATACAAACTGGAGCCGGCGGATTTGTCGCGGCTGGTCCGGCAAACCCTCGAAATGTATTCTTTTCACCTCGAGCAAAAAGGATTTCAAGTTACCCTGGATGCCGATTCCGTTCTTCCGGAAATCAGGATCGACACAGAGGCCATCAAGCAATCCCTGGTCAATCTGCTGGACAACGCCGTCAAGTTTAGCACGGATGACAAAAGCATCAAGGTTTCCGTGCATCGCCACAACCAAAAAGTTGTGGTCTCCGTACAGGATTGTGGAATCGGTATTGCGGAATCGGAGCAGAAAAAGATTTTTGAAAAATTTTACCGCGTCGAATCGAGCCTGGTGCACAACACCAAGGGCAGTGGTCTCGGCCTGAACCTGGTGAAAAAAATTATGGATATCCACAACGGCCAGGTTACGGTGGAAAGCAGTCCGGGCAAAGGAAGCACTTTTTCATTGATATTTCCCATCAACACCAATGGAGCGTAAGGCATGGCGAAAATCCTGGTTATAGAAGATGAAGAGGAAATGGCGTCGGGTTTGAAAGACAATTTCGAATACGACGGACATGAGGTCATTATTGCAAGTGATGGTGATAAGGGGCTGCAACTGGCTTTGGAGGAAAAGCCGCATCTGATCATCCTCGACGTCATGCTGCCGCGCAAATCGGGATTCGATGTTTGCAAAGAGCTTCGCGCCAAAGGATTCAAAACGCCCATTATCATGTTAACGGCTCGTGGAGAAGAAATTGATAAAGTGCTGGGACTGGAATTGGGAGCCGACGATTATATCACCAAGCCGTTCAGCGTTCGCGAATTGCTGGCGCGAACAAAGGCTGTCCTGCGCCGCTATCCGGAAACCTTATCGAGATACGACAACGTTTTGCAGGTCGGTAAATTGACCGCGGACTTTACCAATTTTATAGCCACAGACGAGCATGGCGAAGT
>METF01000288.1:11702-12317 GCA_001771235.1 Candidatus Zhuqueibacterota bacterium RBG_16_48_16 | reverse complement strand
ATGGCGAGTCGCCTCATTTCTTCCGCGCCGGATGCCATCCCCTGGGAGGAGGCGGCTGTTTCTTCGGCGAGCGAGGCATTGCCCTGGGTGATATTGTTCACCTGTTCTATCCCGGTCGTGATTTGGCTTATGCCGACGTTCTGCTGCTCCGCTCCCTCGGCAATCTCACCCATCATCTCACTCACCTGCTTTACGTGGCGGGCGACATCCTCAAGACCTTTCATAACACTATGATTCATGGCGACGCTGTTCTCCGCCTTTTTCACCGACTGGTCAATGATCTCTTCGATGTGTTTTGCGGCCTCGGCACTGCGAATCGCCAGGCTTCTCACCTCATCGGCAACCACGCTAAAACCCTTGCCCGCCTCGCCGACGCGCGCCGCTTCCACAGCCGCATTCAATGCCAGTAAATTGGTTTGAAAGGCAATGTCATTGATGGTCTTGACAATCTTGGCCGTCTCATCGGAGGCCATCTTCATTTCGGAAATTGCCGACGATAAATGACTCATGCTTTCTACACCATCGACGGTGCGTTTTTGGGTCTGTTCCGTCAGCACCTGAATTTCCCTGGTCCTGGAATTGGTTTGAGAGGTTATTTTTGTTAATGTCTGCAAG
>METF01000288.1:8927-11689 GCA_001771235.1 Candidatus Zhuqueibacterota bacterium RBG_16_48_16 | reverse complement strand
CTTCGATAGCGCTTGCCTGTTCGCTGGCACCGCTGGCAATCGATTGGCTACCGTCGCTGAGTTGTTGTGAGATTGCAGCATTGGACTCTGCCATCTGCGCCAATTTACCAACACCCCTTTTCAAGCGATGAACAGCCTGATCCATATTCATATATAAGGCGCGAAATTTCTTTTCGTTTTCACGAGCGGCTTTTTCCGCCCGCTCAAGATGCTCTAATTGCTGGTTCATTTTTTGGTTGGCGGATTCGAGCTCGGACGTTTGTCTCTGAATCTCCTGATTATTGCGCTCGTTTTCCTCGTTTGCCGATGTCAGGGCCTTGTTCGATGTCGTCAGATGTTGAGCCTTGAGAATAACATGTACGATCAAATAAGTAATGATGATGAACAAGATGGACACGATCACGATAAACCAGGCTTGCCGCCAGATTGGCGGAATGACTGTGAAGCGTGCGACGGCCGATTGCGCCGAGGTATTGAAATCCCCATCACGCGCCACAACCTCAAAAGTATGATCGCCGCTTGGCAGTGAAAGAAAGATGTTGTGGGTCATGGACTGGAAAGGCGACCATTCTCCATCATCCATCCGGTAGGAGTAAAGTATCTGCTGTTGCGGCGTCACGTCCCAGGGATCGACGCCTTTCCAGGCGAGGATGGCGTTTCCCGGTTGCGAGACCTTGTTTTCGTACATGGTAATCTCTACCACGGGCGACTGTTTTTCGAGCCGGTAACGGGTTGTCTGAAAGGTCGAGTATGGAATCCTGGGCGAGGGATTTGTCGTCAAAGCACGCTTGTTCCACTCGCCATATCGATTATTGATCCAGAGCGACCCGTCCGACGATTGTCGCAACGATCCGTTCTGCGGCTCGATAATCATGGCTTCCGGCAGCACTCTTGTCGTCCATGTTTTGCCATCATAGCGACTTATACCCTTCATGGTTCCCACCCAGATGGTGTTGTCGGAATCGATCAATATGGCGGCAATGGTATTACTCGCCAGGCCGTCCCGGACGGTGTATTGCGTCCACCCTTTTCCGTCATAATGAAACACCCCCAGGCCGCGCGAGCCAATCCAAAGATGTCCATTTTTTGTGCTGTGCAAAAAATCGATATTCAAATCCTTAAAGACTTGCGGATCGGTCACCCGGGTTGTGGAATGTCCATCGAATACATGCAATTCTTTTTCGCCCAGCCACAGCCTGCCATCGGCTGTTTCGCCGAAAAGAGATATTTTTGCCGGCACCGTCGGCGGTTCGTAATATGTCCAGGCAACATCCCCTTCGATGGAGCCTTTTGCCGGATCAAACTGCATGACGCCGCCAGGGGAATCGCCGAGAGGAGTATTGGGGCCGAACAACAGTCTTCCGTCAGAGGTCTCGAAAACAGCCCGGTCGGTAATGCCCCATGCCAGCTTGTCCAGGTTTTTGCGGCTCCAGGTTTTGCCGTTAAAATGGGCGACGGCCGCACGATGTTGATGACTCCCGGATGCCCAAAGCTCACCGCTTCGGGTCGTCATCAGTCGGACGGGAGCATCGATCAGGCCATCCTCGACGCCATATTTTTCCCATTTCGAGCTGCCGGGGTCGAAGCTGACAACAGCTCCATCCCATTCGATAAACCATTGCCTGCGATCGTCCGTTTCACATTCATAATTCAAGTCCTGGTAGGTGGTCCACCGGTTGGAATTATAATCGATGCGGACGACGTCGCTCATCCAGCCCGCAATCCACACATATCCATCCGCTGTGTAGAGCAAATCCATGCGCGAGGCGGGAATCGGGGCCAGCGGCGGATGATAAACATGCCATTTCCCGTTTCTCAGGAGGTGCAGCTTTTTAAATCCGCCGATCCATAGTGCGCCATCGGGAGTCTCCAAAATCGAGCTGTTTATATCGGTGCCGCCATGTTCTATCAAACTGAATTGAGACCACTTGTTGTCTTTACAGACGTTCACTTTACTGCCGCTAAAATTCGTCACACAGCAAAGGCTTCCATCCGAAAGTTGTTGCATAGACGGAGCCTGCCCGACATCCAGGCCGTCATGTCGATCGACTATCTGCCAGGCCGAAGGATCTTCGGGCTGGGCCGTATCGACGGTGTGCCGCACAAGCGTGCCGTCCAAAAGCCCGAACCATAAGAAGCCTTTCCTGTCCTGGTGAAAGCGGTAGGTGCTAAAACCGGACGTTGCGTCTAACTGAAACGGAACAGTTGCTATTTTTAAATTCGGGATGATTTTTTTTAGATTATGTTCATCATTATTCATGGTGTAGAGCGTTACATGACGATCCTCGATCCGCAAAGCACCGGAATCGATCCCCAGCCATAGGCTTCCATCCGAGGTTTGGTAGATGTGATATATTTTCTCGGTGAAATCCTTTTCGGCGGGTAAAATGCGCTGCCAGGTGCCGTTTTTAAATCGGCTCACCCCCTTGTCCGTCCCGGCGTAAATACTGCCATCCCTGGCCGAAAGAAGTGCGGTTACCGGCGCGCCGATCAGGCCATCGTCCGGGGTAAAAAGCGTCCAGTTTATCCCGTCGTAGCGCATCACACCTTGATCGACTCCAAACCATACGGATCGGTCGGCTGCTTCCGCCATACAGCGATAGCCCTTGCCGTTCAATTGCGAAAAAGATTGCCATCGCCAGGATTGCAGCAAAGGGTCCGTGACTTTGGCAGCATAATCCTCAACCGCCCAGCCATCTTTGTGAATCATCGATCCGAGCAGGCAAAGCCAGATAATTTTTAAATAACGGCGATATGTGATT
>METF01000288.1:8726-8916 GCA_001771235.1 Candidatus Zhuqueibacterota bacterium RBG_16_48_16 | reverse complement strand
TTTTCATGATTCTCTTTATTTAATTCAGCAGATCAATCGGACTTTACAAAAAAGCCTTTATTCCAGGCGATATTACACACACAATATTATCGGCAGGTTTTTCAGTAAATAAAGACATAAAATGATTTTTGATGAAATTGCTGTTGGATTTTCTTCCGAAACGTCAAACGGCCAATTCAGTTGTGCTATG
>METF01000288.1:2621-8692 GCA_001771235.1 Candidatus Zhuqueibacterota bacterium RBG_16_48_16 | reverse complement strand
TTCTATTATTTAAAAAGAGTAACTTAACAGTCTGCCTTTAGCCTGAATAATTCATTGCCACAAAGTCCCAAAGGCACTAAGCTACACAAAACTAAGACAATATTTAGTTTGCCTTGCGACGGTGATGAATCGGCACAAAAATACAGTTTTAGACAACTTTGCCATATAACTTTGTGATGCTTTGTGACTTGGCGCCTTCGTGGCAAAAATTTATGAATAATGCAGGTTAGGTCTGTTCAATCCGTAAAAACACAAATCATGAAATCGACAATAGTAAAAAACACCAATTCGCAAAAACAATGAAAGGAATTGAACGCATGAAGCACATTACCAAAGGTTCCATGTCGATTATAGGAATGCTTTTCGTATTCATCGGGATGCTCAATGCGCAGTGGCAAACGGAAGAGCTGGATCGTGGTGTTGTCGCGGTCAAAATGGCGAATGATGGTGCTTTCGTGGGGTGGAGGATGCTTGCCACCGATCCGGATTCCATTGCATTCAATGTCTATCGTGGCTCAAGTAAGATAAACGATTCTCCGATCACAACATCCACCAATTTTGTCGATGCCCAGGGTACCGTAGACGACTCGTATCACATCGTGCCGGTTTTAGGCGGGGCAGAAAAGTCTCCCTCAAAAACAGTAAAGCCCTGGAGCCAGAATTACTTGTCCATCCCCCTGCAACGACCGGCAGGCGGCAACACCCCGGACGGCGTTTCCTACACTTATAATGCCAATGATTGCAGCGCCGCGGACCTGGATGGCGACGGCACCTATGAGATTGTGTTGAAATGGGACCCATCCAACGCAAAGGATAATTCGCAAAGCGGATACACCGGCAACGTTTTTCTGGATGGCTTAAAATTGGATGGCACTCTTTTGTGGCGCATCGATCTGGGCAGAAATATTCGCGCCGGTGCCCATTATACCCAGTTCATGGTGTACGATTTGGACGGCGACGGTAAGGCGGAGCTTGCCTGCAAAACCGCCGACGGCAGCGTGGACGGAACGGGTGCCGTCATCGGCGACGCCGATGCGGACTATCGAAACTCGTCAGGTTACATTCTCAGTGGGCCGGAGTTCTTTACGATTTTTAACGGCGAAACTGGCGCCGCCATGGCTACCGTGCCTTACCTGCCCCCGCGCGGCTCCGTCAGCTCCTGGGGAGACAACTACGGCAACCGCGTCGATCGCTTCCTGGCCTGCGTGGCCTACCTGGATGGCTCGCGCCCCAGCGTAGTGATGTGCCGCGGCTATTACACCCGAAGCGTGCTGGTGGCCTGGGACTGGCGCGACGGTCAATTAACGAATCGCTGGATTTTTGACAGCAATAACGGTTATCCCTCTTACACCGGCCAGGGAAATCATAACCTGAGTGTGGGCGACGTGGATGGCGACGGCAAAGATGAGATAGTCTATGGCTCCATGGCCATAGATGACGATGGCAGCGGTCTGTGGAACTCAAGATTGGGCCATGGCGATGCCATGCACCTCTCCGATATCGATCCAAACCGGCCGGGTTTGGAAGTCTGGGGCATTCACGAAAACGCCACCAGAGGCTCCGCCCTGCTCGATGCCAGAACCGGCGAGATCCTCTGGAACACGGGCCCTGGCGACGTTGGTCGGGGCGTTTCGGCCAACCTGGTGGACACCTATGACGGCATGGAATGCTGGGGCGGCACCGACGGCCTTCGCAGTTGCGTCAATGTTCGCGTCGGCAATTCGCCATCTTCAACCAATCATGCGATATGGTGGGATGGCGATCTGGCGCGGGAGCTGTTAGACGGCACGACCATCAGCAAATATAACGGCTCGGCGCTTCTTTCAGCCTCCGGCTGTTCCTCCAACAACGGCACCAAATCCAATCCCTGCCTGCAAGCCGACTTGTTCGGTGACTGGCGCGAGGAAGCCATTTTCAGAACTTCCAATAACTCAGCACTGCGAATTTATACAACCACAAACCTCACCCAGTATCGCCTGGTGACCCTGATGCACGACCGGGTCTACCGGCTGGGTGTCGCCTGGCAGAATGTGGCTTATAACCAGCCGCCGCATACCAGCTATTTCATCGGCGCCGGGATGTCCGTGCCCGACAGTCTGCGTCCACCTTACCCACCAAAGGGCCTCAGCGCCATCGCCATGGCAGACAGTGTGGCATTGAAGTGGAGCGCCAACACCGAGTCGGATTTGGCCGGTTATAACCTGTACCGCGCCCGACAGTTTGATGGCCCTTTCGGCAAAATTAACAGCGAGCTCATAGCTCGCACCTCCTATACCGACGCGACTATCATTAACGATTCAACCTATTACTATGCCGTTGCGGCCGTTGACATGGACAACAACGAATCGGCTTTTTCCGATACCATAGAAGCAACGCCAACCTTCAGACCGGCTCAGCCCACAGGTCTGCTCATTCGCCACGACCTGGACGCCGTAAAGATCGATTGGCAAGAATCGCCGGCTACCGATATTGCCGGCTATAACGTCTATCGTTCGCTCACAGCCGGCGGCGATTATACGCTCCTCAACGACACGCTGGTGACGGAAACATCCTACCTCGACGCATCTCTGACCAGCATGAAGACCTATTATTATGTGATCACAACGGTCGATGTGAAATCCACGGAATCCGCTCCTTCCGAAGAGCTGCAGGTTACGCCCGGCCCCACTTTTTCCATGCAGGCGGAAGATGGTGTGATCAGGGGCACGGTGTCCCTGGCGGACAACTACGCCGGTTATCATGGCAGCGGCTACGTCGATTTTGCCTCTACCGGCAGCGCGATGGACTTTACCGATCTGCCCGGCTTCGGCGGCGGAGATGCCATTTTGCGCTACAGGTACGCCCTCGGCAGCGCGGATAGAACCGGTACGTTGGTCGTCAATAACAGATACCAGAACCTCACCATGCGGAACACCGGCGCCTGGACCAACTATGTTAGCGACAGCCTGTCCATCACTCTCAAGGAGGGCTTTAGCAACTCCATCCGCTTTCAGGCCATGGGATCGGATTTCGGCAATCTGGATGAGATCACCCTGGTGGCTGGCTCGCAGACGTTGGTAGAGCAACCCGATGGCAGCGCTTCGGCCGTTCCATCGAGCTATCAATTGTACCAGAATTTCCCGAATCCATTCAATCCCAAAACCGTGATTGCCTTTGATCTGCCCGATGCGGCGAGTGTACTGCTGCAAATCTACGACGTCCAGGGTCGCCTGGTAGCCATCACAACCGACAAGGCGTATAAGGCCGGGCGACACCAGGTTTCATTCGAGCCAACGGGTCTTGCCAGCGGTGTGTATTTTATTCGCTCACGAATGGTCTCTTTGGGTAATCGAGGCGAGGTGCATATCTTTACAAAAAAGATGATGTTTTTAAAGTAAGATCATATATGGCCGATGGCATTGTCAGCAACATCCAAAAATTCTCTCTTCACGACGGACCGGGTATTCGCACGACGGTTTTTCTGAAAGGCTGTCCGCTCCGCTGCGAATGGTGCCACAACCCGGAATCCCAGTCGGCTGAGCCTGAGCTGATTTTTATGGAAAACCGTTGCATCCGTTGCGGAACCTGTTTGACCGTTTGTCCTGAAGCTCCCGAAAAAAAAGCAGAAAATCCGAGCTTTGAATTCGCCAGATACTGTAGGCGCTGCGGCAAGTGCGTTGACAATTGTCCTACGACCGCCCGACAAATCATCGGCCAACGGATGTCGGGGGATGAGGTGGTCGATGCCGTCGCCCGTGACAGGATTTTCTATGACCAGTCCGGTGGCGGTGTGACCTTTTCCGGCGGCGAGCCGCTCCATCAGATCGACTTTCTCGCAGCTCTGCTCCAAACCTGCCGCGAGCGCGGCATGCACACGGCTGTGGACACCTGCGGATACTGCCCGGGCAAACACATCATGCGCATCGCCGCACTGGCCGATCTTTTTTTGTTCGATTTAAAACTGATGGACGGTGAAAAGCATCTCAGGTGGACCGGCGTTTCGAACCAGCTTATCCTGAAAAATCTCCAAACGCTTTGTCAGCATCACGATCATATATGGCTTCGCATTCCCATCATTCCCGGCGTCAATGACGATCCGCAGGAGCTTGAATCCATGGCCGCTTTCCTGGCCCGTCTTTCCGGCATCAGACAGATCAACCTGCTGCCGTACCATAAAATGTCCATACAAAAGCATCACCGCCTGGGCCGGAAATACCGGCTGGCGCATCTCGATCCGCCAGGCCGGGACAGCATGGAGCCGCTGACGAGAGCATTTACAGCGCGAGGGTTTCACACGGTAATTGGGTAAATATCTAGCCCACGAAACACGCAAAATAAATTTTGTTTGTTTCGTGTTTTTCGTGGGCAGAATAGTTGCGATCGGAGGATAAAGCCATGAATGCACGCATCAGGAAACTGCGCCAGCAAAGCCTGGACGCTCGTCCCACCATCTCGCACGAGCGCGCCAGCCTGATCACGGATTTTTACCGGGAAAACCAAGGCAAATTCTCCGCGCCGGTCATGAGGGCAAAAGCCTTTTTTTACCTGTGCCAGCATAAAACCATTTACCTGGGAAAAGACGAGCTCATCGTCGGCGAGCGGGGCCCCCGTCCCAAGGCCGTGCCAACTTACCCGGAACTGACCTGCCACAGCATCGAAGATTTGCAGATATTAAACTCGCGGCCCAAAACCCATTACGATGTGGACGAAACCTGTATCCGCGTTTATCAGGAGAAGATCATCCCCTACTGGCACAATCGCTCCATGCGGGAGCGGATTTTTCAAGAGATGTCGAGCGAATGGCTCGATGCCTACAAAGCGGGCATCTTTACCGAGTTTATGGAACAGCGGGCGCCGGGCCACACCGTTTTAGATGATAAAATCTATCGCAAAGGCATGCTGGATTTCAAGCAGGACATTCAGCGCAGTTTGGCCACACTGGATTATCAAAATGACCCCAGGGCTTACGATAAGCGCGAACAGCTCAAAGCCATGGATATTGCCGGCGACGCGGTGATCCTCTTTGCCAGCAGACATGCCGACCTGGCCCGCCAATTGGCGAATAAAGAATCCAACCCCCGGCGCAAAAAGGAGCTGGGCAAAATCGCCGAGGTCTGCGAACACGTTCCGGCCAATGCACCCAGGGATTTTCACGAGGCGCTGCAATATTACTGGTTCTGTCACCTGGCCGTCATCACCGAGCTGAACGGCTGGGATTCATTCAATCCCGGCCACCTGGATCATCATTTACTGCCATTTTATCAAAAGGGATTGGCTGACGGCTCGCTGACAAAAGAGAGTGCGAAAGAGCTGCTCGAGGGCTTTTTTATCAAGTTCAACAACCATCCGGCGCCTCCCAAGGTGGGGGTGACGGCCGAGGAAAGCGGAACCTACACCGATTTTACCAACATCAACATCGGCGGTGTGCTCAGCGATGGCTCTGACGGGTCGAATGAGATTTCCCATATCCTGTTGGACATCGTCGATGAGATGCACCTGCTCCAGCCGGGCACCAATATCCAGTTGTCGCGAAAAAGTCCCGATGCGTTTCTGAAACATGCCCTGCGGGTGGTGCGCAAGGGGTATGGCTTTCCCTCCATCTTCAATTCCGATGCCGTGGTTCAGGAACAGCTCCGCATGGGCAAGACCCTGGAAGACGCCCGCGCCGGGGGATGCAGCGGCTGCGTGGAAACCGGCGCCTTTGGCAAAGAGGCCTACATTCTGACCGGCTATGTCAACCTGGTCAAAATTCTCGACATCACCTTGCACAATGGAATCGATCCCGGAACCGATGCAAAGATCGGCATAGACACAGGCCCCCTCGTTTCGATGAAATCCTTTGACGCGCTTTTCGAAGCTTTTCATCAGCAACTGAAACGTTTTTTAGACATCAAAATCCAGGGCAACCAGATCATCGAGCGCATGTATGCCACTTTCATGCCGGCGCCCTTTCTCTCGGTCATCACCGATGATTGCATTCAAAAGGGTATGGATTACAACGCCGGCGGTGCGCGCTATAACAACACCTTTCTGCAGCTGGTGGGTATCGGCACGCTGACGGATTGCTTTGCAGCGCTTAAAAGGACGATTTT
>METF01000288.1:0-2542 GCA_001771235.1 Candidatus Zhuqueibacterota bacterium RBG_16_48_16 | reverse complement strand
CGCATGATCAACCGGATGCCCAAATACGGCAATGACGACGACTTTGCCGATGACATCATGGTACGCCTTTTTGCGATATTTTTTGAGGAAATCGACGGCATCCCCAACACCAAAGGCGGACATTACCGGGTGGAGATGCTGCCGACAACCTGCCACATCTATTTTGGCTCGGTGACCGGTGCCACCCCCGATGGACGAAACGCCGGCAAACCTCTCTCGGAAGGTATCTCCCCCGTCCAGGGCGCCGACCGCAACGGCCCGACTGCCGTTTTCCGCTCGGCGGCAAAAATGGATCATGTGAAAACCGGCGGCACGTTGTTGAATATCAAGCTGACGCCCTCTCTCGTCGAAAGCGAGGAAGGCATCGACAAGTGGGCGCACCTGATCCGCAGTTATTTCAAAATGGACGGCCATCACGTCCAATTCAATATCGTTACGGCGGAAACCCTGCGCAAGGCCCAGGCGGAACCCCAGGCCCACCGCGACCTGATCGTTCGCGTGGCCGGATATAGCGATTATTTCTGTGATTTATCGGAAGAGCTGCAAAAAGAGATTATTTCACGGACGGAGCATGGGGGGATTTGACGATAAGCATAAGCCATTCAGCCATGTTTCTGACAGGATTCTCACTACCGGACACTTTTTGGAATCGAGGTGATTTCAACGTGTTTGTCATGCTCGAAAGCTTTAATCGGGCATCTAAAGTGGCTTAAAAATGTGGATTCCCGCTAAAAACATGCGGGAATAACACTTATCATCAGACAAAATGAAAAAGTGTCCGGTAGCAAGACAGGATTACGGAATATTTCAGAATCTACAGGATTATCGCAGGGCATATTACAAGTGCGTGAGCAGAGAAGGATTAGGGTACTTGATTATTGTGGAGAGACTTTAGGAGAGCACGAAACCAGCCTAAAAACCACGAGCCTTTCGTCAACTCCACCCGTTGTTAGGGCCTAACCTTCTCTTTTCCCGACAATTCTCTCTGACGCTTACGTAACGATTCTGTTTGGTTTTTCCAAAAGGTTAATTCCGCTTTTGTCGAGAGCCCTGCAATTTTCTTTTTGATTTTTTCAGCAGCTTTGTTTTTCATTTCGACGCAATCGAACTCTTTACTCATACTTGATTACCTCCAGAGGTGAAAAAATGGAAACCTGGTGAAAACCCTGCAAAACATTGATGGCGTTGTATAACGGAATTTTCTCAAAGTGAACGATATGTTTGAAATTCCAACTTACAATCACTGAACAATTCGAAACAGTTGCCAATGCCACATGCAAGGCGTCATTTGAATATTTCTCTGATACTATCCCAGCCTCAATATAAGCGTCTCTTAGTCTTAATGCCTCCTCGGTGGTCTCAACAATTTCAGCAAAGGGGAGTAGTTCATCGAAAAGGCCTTGAACTTCTTGTGGAGCTTCAAGAATTTCGGCTTGAACCAAAGCCGAAGTTACTAAAATAAACTGGTCCGTTTTTACTTGTTCAAAAAACCTTGTGCTTTGATTTTTAAATTCTTGGTCGAAAACTCCACCGAAAACAGAAGTATCTACATAAACGCGAATAGTCTTCATTATTGATTCTCTTATCTCCAAATCTCATAAACAAAGATGGGAAAAATTTGACGGAAAAGGCAAAACATTTCTTAATTTATACCTCAAAACTTAATTATCAGCATTTTTGTGCAATTTATGGAAGATATGGCTTATTTTCAAACTATTTGTTATGCCTTTAACTTTAACATTAAAGTAGAACAAATCAGTAAAGCAGCACCCTTATTCATCCTGTTTGATCCTGTTGTCCTGTCTGAAATGCAGACCTGATTTTATTTGAGCTTGCCAGGCAACGTGAGGACTTGTCTGAAAAGAAGAATTGCATCATAGTTGATTAGGTGCTAAATTTATCAAAGATTGATCGGTTCATGAAGATGGTGGGATAGAATCCCTACCCAACAAACTATTAAAGAATCCGAAAAGAAAAAACCGCCAAAGAAATCAGATTGATCAAGCAAATTAAAAAAGGAAGACCAATAAATGATACCCCGAATGCCGACTCTAACACTGATACTTCTTGTTTTGGTGTTTCACCCTGTGGCAAACAGCCAGCCACAAGAACAACAAATCCTTTTCCCCATCGACTCCGCCGAGATCACCGGCCAGGTGGCTGTTCCCCCCGGGCCGGCATACCTGCACCACGCGGTGTTTTACCAGATTTACCCGCAGACATTTTATGACACTAATGGAGACGGCATCGGCGATTTGCAGGGTATTATCGAAAAGCTGGATTACGTAAAAAGCCTGGGTGTGGACGGCTTATGGATCAACCCGTTTTTCGACTCGCCGTTTCACGATGCCGGCTACGATATTTCGGATTATTACAAAGTGGCCCCGCGCTACGGTACCAACGACGACGCCAGGCGCATGTTTGAGCAAGCCGAAAAGCGCGGCCTCAAGATTCTCTTCGATTATGTCATCAGCTACACCAGCATCGATCATCCCTGGTTTCAGGAATCGGCCAGGCAGGAAAAAAACAAATATTCCAACTG
>METF01000287.1:14360-19607 GCA_001771235.1 Candidatus Zhuqueibacterota bacterium RBG_16_48_16 | reverse complement strand
ATGCCGATGAGGTAGGCCAAAAACTCAAAAGCCGCGACTTTTGCCGAAGGAATGCCCACTGGAGTAAAAAGCGCTACACCGCTCTGCTCGCGAATACCGATGCCGCCCACGGACACAGGCAGGCTGGCGGCCAGGGCGACAATCGGGATAAAAATGAAAAAATAGAGCGGCGACGTCTGTACGCCGACGGCTCGAGCGGCAAAAAAATGGGTGACTATCCTGAGTGACTGAACGAACAAAGAAACGAACAAGAGCTGGAGCAAAAGGATTTTATCATAGCGAAACCGGTTGATGCCGTAGTAAAGCTCCCGGCCTTTATCATGCAGGAACCTGGGCAAAAACAGCTTGAAAAGCCACGACATCTTTTTCGCCATGCTTTCCTTGAACAAAATAATGAGGCAAAAAATCCAGCCGCACAGGACGACCGTAGTGGTGACGATGGTCATCGTCGATTCGAATTTTTGCAGCCAAAAGAGAGAGACCATCATGGCCAGAGAAGAAAGCGCAAAAAAGCCGACGATGCGATCAAAAAAGACAGTGGCAAACGCACTGGTGGTATCGCCAAAGCCGCGGCGAATATCGTAAATGCGGAACGCATCGCCGCCGACATAACCGATGAGAAAGTTGTTAAAGAACAAACCGACGTGGTAATAGGCCATGGCTTGCAGCAAGGAGATGCCGATATTTTTCGATTTCAGTAACAAATACCACTGGTATGATCCCAGCAGGTTCGAAAGCGAAAAAACCAACATGCTGACGATCAATAGCTGCCAATTCGCTGACACAAGATGATTGACAAGGGTGCTGACACCGATCTTTTTCAATAGCAGATAGATGAGGGTCGCGCTGATGCACACCTTGAGGGCGGTGGTGAAAAACCGGCGGATTTTATTCATTGCTGTTTTCATTTGTGCTTGAGACAACCGAATCGCCGGTTATCGACTGCTGTAATAACTTTTGCTCCTCTTCAAGTCTCATCTTCGCCTGCTGATCTTCCGGATTCTTTGCCAGCCATTCCTCTAACAACTCTACTGCCCGACCATGCTGTCCGTTTTCGCTCAGGATGCTGATATAGGTGCCGTAAACATAAGGGCTGTCCGGCTGCATTTCGTACGCCCGTTCGGCATACTCGATAGCCTTGTCCTGGCGGCCCGCCATGTTATACCACTGTCCGACCTGCAGGAGGAGACGGTAATAATGCATCGGAATGAGGTCCGGCGGCATCACCCTGTCCATGGAATCCAAAATATCTACCATTTTATCGTAATTCTTCTGGATGAGATATTCTTTGGCCAGGTTCAAATAGGCGGCACGGTAATTTTGCAGCAAGCCTTTGATATTCGTATTCAAATGAACATTCGGATCGTCAAGGCCGCGATATTGAAACACTTTACGCAGATTTTCCTCCAGCTTGTCCAGCGCCAGGTTGGTCCCTTCATAAGGCACCAGCTTGAAAGTCAATCCGTCCATTCGCAGGTATTTTTCGAGATTCAACTGGTTTTGAGTGGCTACGGTAACGGCAAAATTGACCGGCTGGCGCCACTGGTTGGAGAAAATAATATTCAATATCATCCAATCCTGAATCCGAATGCCGCGCCCGGCAATTGTCGGCTCGACCTCGACGGTGATAAAAGAAGGCACGTTTTGGTCAAGGAATTCAACATGCTCGCCCAGGTCGCTCACATACCGTTCGTAAGCCCCTCGTGAGACAGGAATCCGGATGGCCTGCTTTTGCCACCCTCTTATGGCCAGGTTATCTACTTCATCATCGGACAAGCTGATGGGTACGCGCGGCTCTTCGTGTTTGAGCTGTTTGATATACCAGGGCGTATTCAGCAGGCTCAAATTGACGACACGAACATCCGTTCGAATTCCATAGACATATTGCAGAAACCACAGCGGAAAAGTGTCGTTGTCGCCGTTTGTGAACAGGATCGAATTGGGCTCGCAGCTTTGTAAAATATTGTAGGAATAATCGTAGGCAACGTAATTTCCCGTACGGTCGTGCTCGGCGTAGTTGTAGGCCAACAGATTTATGGGAGCCATAAAAGCGAACAAGACGATGGCGGTCGCGAACAGGGCTTTTCTTAAAACGCCGGCCTTGGCCGATTCCTGGATCCATTCCAATATGGCCGAAACGCCCATCCCCATCCATAGGGCAAAGGCAAAAAACGAACCCACGTAGACGTAATCCCGCTCTCTTGGCTGGGGATCCTCCTGATTGAGATAAATGACAATAGCCACACCAGTGAGGATGAACAGGGCTGAAATGCTGAGCGCATGGCGCCAGTGGCGATAAAAGTGGTGAACCATCCCGATCAAGCCGAGCAGGAACGGCAGTCCCAATAAGCCGCTCAAGCTGAAATTTTCAGCGATAAAACTCTCCGCATCGAGCGTTGTGCCTTTGCCGATGAACTGCCAGCCGAAATAGCGGAGGTACATTTTCTTAATCTGATAGTTCCATAAGAAATCCATCTGTTTGCCAAAATTGAATGACGCATATCCCCTGCCGGGGTATTGAGCTTCAAATTCCCATTCGGGCGCCAGGCCGGGGAATCGACGCGGAAAAGTGCTCCAGGTTCCGTATTGCTCGCGATTCAAATAGGCCATCATCTGTGGCATGGTCTCCGGATCGTTTTCATCGATGGCCGGATCCAGGCCGGAACGAATATAAATCATCGCATAAGTCGAATAACCGACAAGTACCAGCATAAGCGACATGAGCACGAGCGTCAGGATTTTTTTGCCGTACGAATGCGCATAGTAAATGCCGAGGACGATGGCGGCGAGCAAAACGATGAACGCCCATAAACCCAGGTCTCCGCCAAGCGCGGGCACGTATTTCACAATGACGGGATATATCGCCACGAAAATGAGGACAGAAACGACGGCAAAAATCAACAGGTTTTTCAAATTCACTTTTTCGTCTTTTTGATCCAGGTGTTTGAAATAAACGATCAATCCGATGGCGGGAATGGCGAGAATCATCAACAAATGGACGCCAATCGCCAGACCGAGCAGATAGGCGATCAACAAAATATATCGCTCGGCGCCCGTTTGATCGGCTTTCTCGAGCCACGCCAGGATCAGCCAAACGATAGCCGCGGTCAAAAACATACTGATCGCGTACACTTCGGCTTCGACAGCATTAAACCACAAGGTATCGGTAAATGCAAAGCCAAGTGCGCCGATCAGGCCGCTTGCGCATAATATGACCACATCTTCCCGGTTTTTCGGCTCGCCGCGCCACTGTTTGATCAGGCGAACGATGATGAGAAAAGTCAACATAACCGTCAGGGCGGTGGTGATTACCGAAATAATATTGACGCGAAATCCTATGTCCGCAGAAAAAGGTATCATGGTAAACAGACGGCCGAGAAGCAAATAAAACGGCGCGCCCGGCGGATGCGGGATACCCAGGATATAAGAGCAGGTGATGAATTCGCCGCAGTCCCAGAAGGACACGGTGGGGGCGATTGTTTTCAAATAAATAATAAAAGAAAATAGAAAAGCAAAGCCGGCGCATACACGGTGAATGATTTTGTAATTCTGCATTCCTTCTCTCCAGAGCTAATCGGTTAATTTTTTTTCGATAATTTCAACGGCCTTGTCTGCCGATTTTTCCCAATCGAATTTTTCTGCCCATAGAAGCGCCTGGGCGGAAATAAAATCGCGTTTCTCTTTATCGTTCACAAGTGAGATGATATTCTCTGCCAAAAGCTCGATATCACCATACGGGTACAATAAACCCGTCCTGTCGTCCACAATGGAATCCCGCAGGCCGGGTGAATCCGCTGCCACCACCGGGCAGCCACAGGCGTTGGCCTCGATGACCGTCAGACCCCACCCTTCTTTGGGTGATGGATTGACGGTGAGCCATACTTTGTTGAGCAGCTCTACTTTTTTCTCATGGCTGACCTGGCCGGTGAATGTGATTGCTTTTTCCATGCCCTGCATCCGTGCCAAACGCTCCAGTCGCCGCCGGTCATCGCCATCGCCGATGATCAGCAATTCAGCCTGCGGAATGTGCTGAATCACATGCTTCATAGCAAGCAAAATATGATCGACGCATTTGTATTTTTTCAGCCTGCCTAAATATCCGAACAGAGGAGTGCCGCTCTTCAGGCTCTTGTCGGAAAAGTAGGTCGTCCCGTCCACGGCATTCGGCAACAAAGTGATGCTGGAACGAATGCCGGAGCTGACAAGTTCCTGTTTGGTGCTTTCGGAAACGACGGCAAAATCCGTATGGCGGTAAATGCGCGGCACCAGCTTTTCCGCAACATAGACATAGCTCGCCGGGATAAACGGCGCCTCAAGAAAAATACTTTTTCCAAAAAAATGGTGCACGATGGCGACCAGCGGCTCGCGGACGAACAGCGGCGTAAAGAACGGTATTTTGTTGATATCATCAAAAACGATGTCAGGCTTTTCACGCCTTGTCAATCTCCTCAGTGCGACTGGCACATAAAAATTAAAAAGGCTTCGGCTTCCCCGGCGGATGATCTTTATGCCGTCGATCATCTCCTCTTTCGCCGCACCCGGAAAGCGGCAGCATAACAAAGTCACCTTGTGGCCGCGTTGGGCCAGCCGCTTGAAAATCTCATGAAAATGGACTTCGGCGCCGCCGCCGAGGGG
Organism: Candidatus Zhuqueibacterota bacterium RBG_16_48_16; assembly: GCA_001771235.1. Classification (GTDB taxonomy): domain Bacteria; phylum Zhuqueibacterota; class Zhuqueibacteria; order Residuimicrobiales; family Sediminimicrobiaceae; genus Sediminimicrobium. Next base: position 14,972 of record METF01000287.1, on the reverse strand, counting down.
ATTGGTTATATCCTGCCAGTTGATAACCAGAATTTTAAAAGAACGATTTGCCGAATGTGCGCTTTTACTTTTTGCCAATGACGCCGATATCCATAAAGGTATAATAAGAAACCGGCCATTTTTTCACTTTCTGGCTGATGGCCTTGCGAATGCCGTGCACAACCGGAACGGTGCCGGGATAGAGGGGCAAATTTACCTTCACTTTTTTTAAAACTTCCCGAACAAGCCGATAGAAAAAACTGGGGCGCATCCAATCGCCATAAGTGCGATGAATGGAAAATCCAGCGCGGCGAAACAGACCTTCCAGCCTCTTCCGCGAAAATTCCGTCTCCCAGCCGGCAAACCATTTGTTCAGCCGGATCAATACGTGCTTGACCGCAGTGTAAAGATGGTATTTTTGCGGTACATCGGCCAGGGCAAAACCGCCCTTTTTGACCACGCGATAGTTTTCGGCTAACAACCCTTCGGGCCGACGGAAATGCTCGAGCAGTCCCTGGTGATAGACCACATCAAACGAATCATCCTTGAACGGCAGGCGGAACGCATCGGCTTTGATCAACAGCACCTGTCCATTCGCTTCACCAGCGAGCTGCCGGATGATGCGTAAGGCAT
>METF01000287.1:13916-14345 GCA_001771235.1 Candidatus Zhuqueibacterota bacterium RBG_16_48_16 | reverse complement strand
GGAAAAATACTTTGGCGCCGTTTCCGGCAAGATCGAAACCATCACGACCCGAGCCGGCGCCGACTTCCATGATGTACTTTCCGGTGACATCGGTGGTTGCTTTGATCTCACTGAGTATTCGATCCGAATTCGAGTAAACCTGCTCGATCTGCCTCTTGTTATCCCAAAAGGTTTCCCAGACTTCTTTGGTATGTTGTTTTTCAATGTCGGTCATAAAAGCGATAGCTACTTCATTCTAAAAGGTCTAAAACCCCACCTCAACAAGCCGAAACCGGGATGGAACACGGATTTAACGGATGAAACGGATATAACGGATTTTTTGTAGAGGAATAACAGTTTCGATTTTGGCAAAGCATCTACGACTACGTAACTTTTTATACCAACTCCTTAAGGAATGACTTATGGTGTGTCGGATGCGCCGTTGTGGTA
>METF01000287.1:13531-13764 GCA_001771235.1 Candidatus Zhuqueibacterota bacterium RBG_16_48_16 | reverse complement strand
AAATATTCGTTTCGCTGCTCTTTTCTTCAGCCCCGGTTTGTTCCTGCTCCGGCGCCTTCTGAGGTGGTTCTTTTTTGATCTCATCCAGGTAATTCATCTTAAGCTCTAAAAGCATCTTGTCGATCAACTTTTTTTCGTTCTCGTCGAGATTATTGGCCGTCTTGACCGCCAGCATATCGATCAAGTCGATAGACGCTTTTGCCTGCTCCAGGTTGCGCTCGATCTTGTCGGTA
>METF01000287.1:10664-13417 GCA_001771235.1 Candidatus Zhuqueibacterota bacterium RBG_16_48_16 | reverse complement strand
AATTCGCTCATCGCCTAAAGTTTCACTGTTTTTGTGCAATCACCCGACCCAGGCGAGGTCGTATTTATCGCGATAGTTGCGGATAAAATAATGCCGCGTGCCCAGGGTTTGCTCGTTGAGAAGCTGCGGATCGCTCTGCGCCAAATCAAAAGCCTCCTTGCGCGCTTGAAGCAGCAACTTGCCATCTTTGGTCAAATCGGCAAACCTTAGATCAGGCAGTCCGTGCTGCCTGGTGCCAAAAAACTCTCCCGGCCCTCGGAGCTGCAAATCGACCTCAGCAATCTTGAAACCGTCGGTGGTGGCCTCCAGCGTATCCAGGCGCATTTTGCTTTCCTTTCCCACCTTTCCGTAGGCGATCAAAATACAATAAGACTGCTTCGATCCTCGGCCCACCCTGCCTCTGAGCTGATGCAATTGCGTAAGCCCAAAGCGTTCGGCATGCTCGATTACCATGATCGTCGCCTCCGGAACATCCACACCCACCTCGATGACCGTGGTGCTCACCAGTAACCGAATTTCGCCCTTTTTAAAAGCGGCCATGATCCGTTCTTTTTCTTCGCCTTTCATGCGCCCGTGTATCAATCCCAGGCTGAAATTGGCAAAAAAGGTCTTGCGCATTTTTTCATAGCTATCGGTAGCCGCCTTGAGATCGATCTTTTCCGACTCTTCGACCAGGGGGAAGACGATATAAGCCTGCGCTCCTTTGGCCACCCGCTCGCGCACAAAAGAATAAATCCTGGATCGCTTCGAATCGGGGCGCCAGAACGTTTTTATCGGCTTTCTGCCCGCCGGCAGCTCGTTCAATACGGACACATCCAGGTCGCCGTAAACGGTCATGGAAAGCGTACGCGGAATGGGCGTCGCCGTCATCACCAGGACGTCGGGATTCAGGCCCTTCGACCGCAGCAAGGCGCGCTGCATCACGCCAAAACGATGCTGCTCGTCGATGACCACCAGCCCCAGGTTGTAAAACTCGACGCCTTCCTGGATGAGCGCGTGGGTGCCGATGACGATATGCGCTTCGCCGCTGGCAATTTCTGCCAAAAGGCGCTCGCGCAGGCTCTTGCTCTGGCCGCCGACAAGAAGAACGGTGTTCAGTCCCATGGATTCCAGCAGCGCATGGATGGTGATGTAATGCTGTTCGGCCAGGATTTCGGTGGGCGCCATGAGCGCGGCCTGAAATCCGTTCTCGATGGCAATCAACATGGTGATCAACGCCACCAGCGTTTTGCCGGAGCCGACATCGCCTTGCAGCAGACGATTCATCGGCCTGGTGCTTTTCATATCGGCGTGGATCTCGTGCAGCACTTTTTTTTGCGCTTCCGTCAGCTCGAACGGCAGATCGTCGATCAGACTTTTGATGCGCACGCCGACTTTCTTGAAAACGATGCCCCCCTGGCTGTCGCTGAACATGCGCTTGCGAAAGGCGATCATGAGCTCCAGAAAAAACAGCTCGTCAAATTTCAGACGCTCGGTAGCCCGGCGCAGCACGCCAAAATCCGTTGGAAAATGCACCTGCTCGATGGCCTCCGCAAGAGGCAACAGCGACAACCGCCCGATCAGCTCAGGAGGCAATGTCTCTTCAATTTTATCCTTGTACGACTTGATCAACGACGTCAATAATCGCCGGACACCGCGGCTGTCCAGCCCGGCTTTGGCCAGCTTTTCGGTCGACGGGTACACCGGGATGATTTTGCCGGTATTCAAAAACTCGCCTTCGCCCTCTTCACCCAACCGGTCGAATTCCGGGTGAGTCATCTGATAGTCGCCATAATAACTAATTTTGCCGCTGAGCGCGATCCATTCGCCGATCTTGAACATCTTTTGCAGGTAGTTGAACTTGACAAACCAGACGCAGCTCAAAAGGGATGCTCCATCATCGGAAACCACCAAAACGAACCGGTTTCTTCGTCCTTTTTTCATCCCGAAATTCACGACCCTGGCGACAATGGTGGTTTCCTGTCCAAGCTTGAGATTTTTTATCGGGGTGACGACGGACCTGTCGAGGTAGCGGCGCGGCACGTAATAAAACAGATCGCCAATAGTCGAAACGCCGACCTGCTGCAACGCCGCTGCTCTTTTGGGGCCAACGGTTTGTAACCGTTCAACAGCCATGTCCAAAAACTGTGTGGGTTGTTCGCCGCTCATCGGTCAGACGGAATATTGTATCTTTGTATCCGGCACTTAACTATTAAGCCCACCAAACACACAAAATAAACGAAAGGAATCAACATGGCTGAACTACTTTATACTGAGGAAAGTTATGCATTCATTTTGTTTGTTTCGTGTTTTTCGTGGGCTGAATAGTTGCAAGCGCTATGACAAAATTCACTCTACCATTTATACAAAACAGTGTATTCAAAAACCTTTTCACCGTCTTTTGGCACAGCCAGGACGAATTCAACCGAGCTGGCATCCTGTTTTTTGATCGGTGGAGTCGGGCCAACGAATTCCCAGTCGCCGTAAAAATGCTCGACAACGGAAATGCTCACATCTTCTTTTTTGTGATTGCGCAGCTTTATCTCAACGGTCATCCTGCGGCTGCGGTCGGTCACCTGCTGCACGCTCTTTTCGATCCTCTCGCCGACCAGGTCGAAAGCATTGCCCAGGTAAAGCCGCACCTTTTCATCCTTCGGCGTGTGATCGATCCGGTCTTCTCCGATGAATTCCTGCGACTTGTCTTCATCCGCTTTGTAGACGCGCACTTTGCCCGCCGGCAAAGGCAGGCCCAACCCGTCGGAGGCGCTGTTTTT
>METF01000287.1:10231-10438 GCA_001771235.1 Candidatus Zhuqueibacterota bacterium RBG_16_48_16 | reverse complement strand
GCACGGTGTGCACGTCGCCGGCAACCAGCTTGATTTTTGCATCGGTAAAAGTGGCTCCGGCGTTGTTTTGTATCGACACCCAGCCGCTCAATTCAACCTGGGTATCTTTTGCGTCCGTCACCGCGACATATTCGGCGTGCCAATTCATCCCTTGTGTGAGATAGCTGATTTCGGACGTATGCGTTCCGGCCTTGTCCGACTGGAGCA
>METF01000287.1:9779-9885 GCA_001771235.1 Candidatus Zhuqueibacterota bacterium RBG_16_48_16 | reverse complement strand
TTTCTGCACCTCAATCGAGCGCTGTTCTCGCACCAGGCAGAGGTCGTTGTTGTAAATGGTCAGGGCGACCTGCGCCCGGCTGCTGCCGAATGCAATCGCGAGCAGT
>METF01000287.1:9536-9708 GCA_001771235.1 Candidatus Zhuqueibacterota bacterium RBG_16_48_16 | reverse complement strand
GATATTTTGCCAGGACATCATAAGATATTATGACCACAATTACTAACCTGCTAAAGGGCAAGTGAAAAGTCAAAAGTGAAAAGTGAAACGAGCTTTCAAAGTTTTTCACTTCACGTTTGACCTTTCACGTTTCACCCATATTATTATTGGAGGATACATTTTCGCCAATCCT
>METF01000287.1:1577-9363 GCA_001771235.1 Candidatus Zhuqueibacterota bacterium RBG_16_48_16 | reverse complement strand
GTCGATCAGATCGGCCAAAGGCATAAACAGCTCGACGCCGTCCATAACGGCGCTGGCCGCTGCTTCGGGCCGTTTCTCGCCGTAGCGGATAGAGGAGAGCCGCGCCAGTTGCGTCACATAGATCTCATTGGCGCGGATGACAGCCAGCTTTTGCTCATCGCTGCTGTTGACGACCAGCTCGGCCTCCTTACCAGGCGGCACGTTCATCTCACCGCGAATGTTGCGCAGCACACCCACGACCTGTTGTATCAGCAGCATTTTCTTGTCAATATTTTTGTCGATGAATCCCGTCTCGCTGCGCGGGTAAGCGGCCAGCATAATGGATTTCGGCTTTTCCATGTTGCCGATCTTTGGCAGCGCCTGCCAGATTTCTTCGGTGATAAAGGGCATAAACGGATGCAGCGCGCGCAGAATGATATCAAGAACATGGACCGAAATCGCCCGGGCAATGTGTTGGCCGCGGACATCCCGACCGTTGTAAAGCCGGGTCTTGGCCAGCTCGATGTACCAGTCGCAGAATTCGTCCCATACAAAACTGTAAATGGCGTGCGTGGCGTCATTCAGCCGGAATTCCGTCAAATAAGCATCGACCTCATCGAGCATCCGGTTCAGACGGCTGAGAATCCAGCGATCGGCCAGCTCCATATCTGTCGGCTCGATGTCGCCCAAAGCCGGGATCGCCTGCCGCTCATCCAGGTTCATCAGAACGAAGCGGGCAGCATTCCACAGCTTGTTGCTGAATTTCTGGCCCAGCTCGACCATCGTATGATCGAACCGTATATCGCCGCCAAGAGGCGTCAGGTAAACCATGGTCATTCGCACGGCATCGGCGCCGTAAGCGGGAATACCGTTCTTATAGCTGGGATTGTTCCTGGCAAACTCGCCAAGCACAGCGGCGTCGGCGCCTTCGATCAGCCACAACGGATCGGGAGAGTTGCCCAGTGACTTGGACATTTTGCGATTGTCCTTGTCGCGGATCATGCCGTTGAAATAAACATCCGCAAAAGGCACATCGCCCATGAACTCCAGCGAGGCCATGATCATCCTGGCCACCCAGAAAAAGATGATGTCGGGGCCGGTGGCCAGCGTGTTGCCGGGGAAGAATTTTTTCAAGTCCGGGGTCTCGTCAGGCCAGCCGAGGGTGGAAAACGGCCACAGCCAGGACGAGAACCAGGTGTCCAGAACGTCTTCATCCTGGCGCAGGTTTGCGCTGCCGCAGTCCGGGCACGTTTCCGGCTCCTGCCGCGCCACGATGATTTCGCCGCATTCGCAGTACCAGACCGGAATCCGGTGGCCCCACCAGATCTGCCGGCTGATGCACCAGTCCCTGATGTTCTCCATCCAGTGAAAGTAGGTTTCTTCCCAGTGCTTGGGATAGAAGCGAATCCTGCCGGAACGGACGGCCTGAATCGCCGGTTCGGCGAGCGGCTTCATTTTAACAAACCATTGGCTGGACAGGTATGGCTCGATAATATCGTCTGACCGGTAGCAGCGTGGCATGGGCACGATACGGTCCTCCACGCCGCGCAGCAGTCCCAATTTTTCCAGGTCGGATACAATGCGTTCTCTCGCTTCAAAGCGATCCAGCCCTGCGTATGCGCCGGCATTTTCATTCATGGTGCCGTCGGCAGCAATGACCGGAATCTGCTCCAGTCGATGGCGCAACCCGACTTCAAAATCATCAAAATCGTGGGCCGGTGTGATCTTGACCGCACCGCTGCCTTTTTCCGGATCGGCATGCTCGTCCGCAATGATCGGAATTTCCCTGTTCATCAGTGGCAGCAAAACGCTTTTGCCGATATGGCTTTTGTAGCGATGGTCCTGCGGATGAACGGCAACGGCCGTATCGCCGAGCATAGTCTCCGGTCGCGTCGTGGCGACGACGATCTCGCCGGAGCCATCCTTTAACGGGTAGGCGATGCTCCAGTAATGGCCCTGCTGCTCTTCGTAGGAAACCTCTTCGTCAGCCAGCGCCGTCCGGCATTGCGGACACCAGTTGATCAGCCTTTGACCTCTATAGAGCCAGCCTTTTTCATAAAGCCGGACAAAGACTTCCTGCACGGCCCGGCTCAATCCTTCATCCATGGTAAATCGCTCCCGCTGCCAGTCACAAGCCGAGCCCAGTTTCCGCAATTGTTTCAGAATGATTCCGCCATATTCCTTGCGCCATGCCCAGACGCGCTCGAGAAACTTTTCACGCCCCAGCGCGTGCCGGTCGAGGCCCTCACTTCGCAAAGCGGATTCCACCCGGTTTTGCGTGGCGATCCCGGCGTGGTCGGTGCCGGGCAGCCACAAGGTCTCATAGCCCTGCATCTTTTTCCAACGGATCAACAAATCCTGAACTGTGTTATTCAGGATGTGGCCGATAGTTAACATGCCGGTGACGTTGGGCGGCGGGATCATGATGGTGAAAGGCTCTTTCGGGCTGGTGTTATCCGCATGGAACAGCCCGTTCTCTTCCCAGAACGCATACCACTTGTTTTCAACTTTGGTCGGGTCGTAAACTTTTTCCAATTCTCCGTAGCTCATAAATTCCTGTCATCCTCTATCTGCTAACCCTGAAGCGCCAGACTAAATGCCGTAGTAAGTTTGAGTATGTCCTGGTTTGCTTTTTCAAGCCGTTCCGCCAGCGTTTGGGCAATATTCCTGATCACCTTGTAACCGAAGTCCGGGTCCTTTTCAAAAAGAGCCAACAAATCATCCTTCTTGATGATGCCGACGATGCAATCTTCCACAGTCTTTGTCGTCGCCGACCGCACACGCTGTTCCTGCAAAATAGCCATTTCGCCAAAATAGACGGCATCCTCCGCCTTCAACTGCGTCAGCGATTTTTCCCGCGTATCCAGGTCGCCGCGGCCGACCAGCAACGTCAGGCTTTTGCTAATTTCCACCTTGCCTTTGAGCAACAGAAAAAGCTCGTCTCCCGCATCACCTTCGCGGGTGATCAATTCATTCGCATGGTAGGACTTTTCGTGAACGATCTGCTCCAGCATGTCCAACTGGGGCAGCGTCAGTCCGAAAAAGAGGGGAAAATTTTTCAATTGGTTTCTAAGTGTCATCTTGCATTCTAATATTTGATCTTTGTGTTCAATCTAACAAGGAAGAAACCATGATTTCACGAATAGATTTTATTGGAAATATAAAAAATAGAATTCGTCAAGTTCGTGTCATTCGTGGTTTTTAGAGTGGACTCATCTTTGATTTAATAATTGTTTGTCCAAAATCATACAAGTCATTTAAGCTCCCTCTGATCGGTTACCCGAACTTTTATCTAAGGGGGTGTGAAAAAATAAATTGGCATTCCTTGAAGCATTGTTCGACTGTTTTAACTGAGCTTGGGAAACGCAGATTCCCAAGTTATTCTTTCACACCCCCTAAGCCTGTGCCGATTCAATAACCACGGCAACGAGATCCTCAGTTACAATAAAATCCGCTGGGGGATTCAGTATGACGTCTGTTTTCGATTTTTTCGCCAGCCCTTTGCCGGCCGATTCCAGCTTTGACTTTATAAATGCATCGATAGCCGAATAATCGTCGGACAAAATATCGACCAGCTCAAAACCCTGCTCCTGTCGTATGAACCCGATCAAAAGCGCATCGTATTCCTTTTTGAAAAATGAACAGGCTTCGGAAAACGGCTTGCCGTGCAGCGAGTGCGGGATTTTCATTCTCGCCAGTCCGACCTTTCCGCCGCCTTCCAACAAGGCATCCACCGTTTCGGGTATTCCCGGTGCGATGACATGGCTGGCCAGCAAATAACCACTGTACTTGTTGCCGAGGACGATCTGATCGGCATTGGCCCGGCGCAGGTGAGGCTCGTTTGCGGCCTGCAAAATATGGGCAATCACTTTGACTTTGGGATTCATAGACTTGACGGACAATGTTGCCAGAATGGTCGTCTCATCCGATGCGGGCTTGTTTTTATCGGATTCGTCCGGCAAAATGACGACCGAAAAGGCATAGCCGATATTCGCCCGCTCCAGGATGACTTCGTCGGTCATGTCCCCGGTGATAAACTTGATCTGCAGATTTTTATAACTTTCACAAATATGCTCATTCACCTGTGGATCGTTTTTATTGACCAAAACGATGCTTCTGTTTTCGTGAATGGCCTCTTCTGCCAGGGCGCTTACCACCCGCGCGCCGATGGGACTCCATCCCAGAATGGCGATGTGGTTACGATAATTGATTTTCGACAATCCTCTGTTTTCCTTTAAGCGGTTGGTGATGATCAGGGACGACACCGTGGCGGTAAACACCGAAACCAGGGCCACGCCGGACAGCATGACCAGCGCCGCCACAATCCTGCCGCCCGTAGTGCCTGGGACAATATCGCCGTAACCAACGGTGGTCATGGTGACAATGGCCCACCAAAAGCCCTGGCCCACAGAGCGAAACTGGCTGTTGATATGCTGCTCCAGCAAGGTAACTCCGGTAGCGGCTACCAGGGCCACAAAAAAAATTGCCGCAAGTGTTTTTACGATCTGGTTCCGTCGCGTCCAAAAGACGATCTGCCACAACCGTCTCGCAATACGTCTTCTAAGCGGCATAAATCTTCTATACTTAGACATTGCGAAAAATATAGTAAAAGAGCGGACAATAGTCAATCAAATAATCATGCATCGAGCGGCTGAAGCGATATCAAGTCTTTCCTCAACATAACATCATAAAATTTAACCGGGTATTCAGGTACAATGAGCGGAAAAAGTGCCAAGCTGCTGGTTTCTGGTTACTGGTTACTGGCTTCTGGTCGTTGGTGGCTGAAAACAGATATCAGATCCCGCATAGGCGCTTCGACCTGTAACCAGAAGCCAGTAGCCAATAGCCAGACCATATTCAATGTCCATTCTACGCTACAGTGAGTACTGATTCTCGAATGACTTTCAGTGGCAACAAAAAAAGCCTCGTCGGTCGGACAAGGCCATTTGAGCGATGATTACGAAACCTGGGGGAAGTTTGGTAATCGTTTTAAAAATCAGCATCCTCTTATATCGATTCAAACAAATCCGCCTGCACCCCGGCCTGCGTTTTGGCTTGAGCATTTTCCAGTTCTTCGATCCGCTCTTCAAGAGCAGCGATAATTTGAATGTGATCGCCCGACAACAGTTTGCAGCCGAATTCGGCTTCTATTCTTTTGAATGTTTCATCGATATTATTGGATTTTTCCTGCAGCGCGGCTAGACTCTTGAATTTGTCCCAATACGCATTCCAATCCCGCATTCCGCCTCGTGCCATACGAACAACCTCCTTATCATTTCTTATCGATCCCCCCTCCTTCGCCGTAACAATCAATTCGCTGCGGCGCTGTTATCAACCAGCGACTTGAAAAGCGACATTTCGTATACTTTGATTGCAGAGAGAAAAGCCTTTTGCCATTCCATCAACTGATCGTGCCATCGGTCGAAAACGGGTTTTGACAGCCGGCCTTTCTTATACCGAGCGTATATGTCGGCGTCGATGTGCGAGTAGCTTTCCTCCAGCTCGGTCAATAAATGCGGTACATTGGCTTTCATATACCGCTCGAAATCCTCGTAAAAAGCTCCGTACCTAAGTCTCAGCTCGGTAAAGGCCGCCTCGATATCCCGCATAACACGCTCGAATACCAGTGCGGGATTGCGAATGGCTTCTTCCCGGCCCTGCTTCGGCGACGGCGAATCGACCAGTATGTTACGATATGTTTCCATAACCATCTTGTTTCACTTCCCTCCTATTTTAAAATAACTTTTGTCGAAATAACTAATCCAACAACTCTTACACTACGAAATTAACCGATTAGCTTTCAGCGATCAGCATTCAGCTTTTTTAAACATAAATACTCGCCCTCATATATCATCCTCGCCCATTGGGTATATTTTATTTATCCTCATAATGTAATGGTTATTTTTCAAGCTGACCGCCGAGAGCTGATGGTGAACGCTTCTTTTGGAACACTATTACATTATGATCACACTATTACACTTTTCGACGAATCTACATCTTCCGCAACAATCCTTTCACCCTGCCCAAAATCCGAAAATTCGGATCATCTTTGTCCACATATATAGGATGCATCGCCGGGTTCTCGGGTTGCAGCCGGATGCGATCCCTCTCTTTGAAAAATCTTTTCACAGTCGCTTCATCATCCAGAAGGGCGATCACAATCTCGCCGTTATGGCAGCTTTGCGTCTTTTCCACCAACAGCATGTCGCCGTGGTGAATGTCGGCGTCGACCATGCTATGTCCCTTCACCCGCAGGATGAATGTATCGCCATCACCCGCCCATTCGGCATCCAAAATCAGCTCCCCTTCTTTCTCTTCATGGGCCAGCTCGGGCAAGCCGGCAACAACACTGCCGACGATGGGGTAAGCCTTTGCCCGCCCGCCGGAGTTATCGGCCTCATTGACCAGGCACAGCGAGCGCGATTTATTCTTCTCCGCTTTGCTGATGTAGCCCTTGTCCTTCAATACCGTAAGAATTTTGTGTATGCCCGCGGCAGAGGTGTGGCCGAAAATATCGGCAAGCTCGCGCACTGTCGGTGGGTAGCCGTATTTCGCCTGGAACTGCCTGATCGCCTCCAGCACCCGGCCTTGTTTTTCGGTGACTCCGCTATTCACAAGTAAACATCCATTCTATTTTGGTGAACATTTGTTCGCACAAATATAGACTTTATTCATTCAATGTCAAGCATTTTTTTGATTATTTTGCATTATTGTGAATGGATGTATACCTCATACAATCTATCGTTCCGGGCGGTGTAAGACACAGACAATAAAAAACCCCGCATTCTCCTCAGAAGGCAGGGCTATGGGTCGTCTCGAATGATCCATTGTCTGTTTAGTGCTTGAACGAAAACTTCTTATCAGCGATGACATTGCGAGGAGTGAGGAACGAACGACGAAGCAATCCCCTCACTTTTCAGAAGATTGCTTCGGCAAAACTTGTCCTGAGCTTGTCGAAGGAAACGCCTCGCAATGACAGCAAATTTTCAAATTGAATAGTCTTCGTTCAAACTTTATGTCGGTGCCGTAAAACACAAAACGATTACGGGCAAGACTATCTCAATCAAAAGCGACTCATTGACCAGGTGATCCCTGTACACTTTTGATGCGCCCCTTTGTTTACCTGAACCGTTTCTCCCGCAATTTAGCCTGCACCGACACCTCGGTGTGCGGGATCGCCTCTAACCTCTCGCGTGGAATGGGCTGCTTGGTCACGCGGCAAATACCATACGTCTGGTTTTTGATCCTGTCGAGTGCACGATCCAGGTGGCGGATGAGCTGCTGCTGCCTGTCGATCATCAAATAGACTTTGTCCTTTTCATTGACATCGGTTGCGGCGTCCGCCATGTGATAGCTGTAGGCCGAATCGCCCGAAGCCTCGTCGCGTTCATTGTTCAGGCGTTCTCGCAGCCTTTCGATCTCAGTGGATGCTTCGAGTCGCTTTTTGAGGATCAGGGATTCAAAATACTTGAGATCCTCTTTGGAGAAAGGGTAACGAACAGCAATCGCGACAACTGGGGAAGGTTTTGTTCTGCTGGAATTCGAAAGTCCCATAACACCACACCTCACATTTTTGTGAATCAATGATCCAGCCCTGATGCAAACAAGGTAGCTGAAGATGATTTGTTTGAAGAAATTAGAATGGCTTTTAAAGAAAGGTAAACGTTAATACAAAAATATTCTAAAATTTATTCAATCTTTTCGCGAACAGATGATAAAATCTTACAAATCACTGGGAGTCCGACTCCAAGTCGGCTTCCAAATTTTCACGATTCCATCGCCCAATTGGTAGAGGTTTGGGGGAGGC
>METF01000287.1:0-1565 GCA_001771235.1 Candidatus Zhuqueibacterota bacterium RBG_16_48_16 | reverse complement strand
GAGCCCTGCAGCTCGACACTTGATTCCTCTCAAGAGAGGGCTTTTTGCTCGTTGCCTCGCTCGATGCGAACTTGCGTGTTCCCCTCTTGAGAGGGGGCCAGGGGGTGTGTCTCTCAGCCGAACTCGGTTTTATTAATTCGAGCAAAGGGCGTGAAGTTGAAAACGGCGGGGCAGTGCTGCCACCCTACGGAATAGGGTGACTCTCAACAATTACTTTGATCAACAAAACCGACGCTCCCTCCGTTCCAAATTGCAATTCGGGACGGAGAGCAAATTTCTTACTCATATCATTGTTTCGGAACCCCTGGTTTGGTCAGCTTTCGCGCCGAAAAAATGCTCTTCATCTCCGCCGCTGTCATCAGGCCATCCTGCTCGACGATTTCGAGGATCGTCTTGTTCTCACTTTTGGCTTTTTTCATTGATCGTTCTGGATTTCCAATCCAGGATGCTTAACAGACTGGGGCTTCTGCCCGCATTCATATTCTTATCTCATGAGATTTGAAAATATTTTTCTCCTTTAGAAACACAGGGCCACTGAACGATTACAGAGGTTGATAGATAGGTGGATGTGAGATCATGATGGATTATGTATCGTTGTGTTTTTGGTTCGAATGGGAGCTGGAAGCCCTAATCCATTGCGGCACCCGGGATAGAAATCCTGGCGATCAGTTAGCGAAGCGATCTACACAGCTTCGCAAAGTACCCAGCGCCCGTAATGCGAAAATAATTGAACCGACTATTATTGAAGGCGGTCGCGCAGGAGCAGCCATCCTGCCAACAGGAAGAAATAGAATCGTTGTTGCCTGATGATCTCATCGGTTAGGCCACCTTTGTTTGTGGCTCTGTCGATTTTTTATGGTCAGTAGCTGCGGTCATTTTTTCGACTATTTTCGTCAAGCTCATTATCCTCTCAATCGTTATGGTACACGCCTCAAAAGCGCATTCCACTTTGCCGCGCAAGACAAAAAGTCTTTCCCAGTTCAACAAATCGCCGAACTCGTTGTAGGTATTTGGAAACATCACGCACTCGTAAATATCCGTCTTGTCTTCAAAGGTGACAAACTCCATCGGCTCTTTCTGTCTCGTCGCCACGACTTTTCTGGTTATCAATACACCGGCGATGTTGACGCTTTTCCCTTCATATTTTGGAATGTCTTTCGCCTGGATGACTTTGCCATGGAGAAACGATTGATAGGGATCCAAAGGATGCTGCGACACGGGAAAGCCGAAAGATTCGATTTCGAGCTGGATTTGATCTTCGGTTGATATCGGCTCCATGGGGATTGGTGGCTGAGAAGCGAGCTTCGTTTTCTCCGCCGAAAAGGCACAGGCAATCCGCATGGCGATTTCCCGGTATGAAAGTGAAGGGGCGAGGTTAGTGAAGCAGCCCGCCTTTGTTAAGGCCATCGCGTCGTTGATGTCCAAATCCATACGAAAAATGAAATCATCCAGCGAGCGGAACGGTCCCGCTTTCCTCTCTTCCAAAATGTTTTCTACCGTCCTGGCTTTGAGTCTATTGATGGCCATGAATCCCATCCTGATCCTGTCCTTAGCCCCTTTGTACC
>METF01000286.1:9230-9553 GCA_001771235.1 Candidatus Zhuqueibacterota bacterium RBG_16_48_16 | reverse complement strand
GCTGCAACTGGGCCGGGAATATCTGACTTATTCCGGCTACCAGGTGGCGATAAGCCATCTCGATGCAAGCTCTTTTCCTGTGGTGAAATTGACGGCATCGGTTGTCGATACCTCCACCTCTGAGCCGGTCACCGGGCTTGCGACGGGCAATTTCCAACTGTATGAAGATTTTGCCTCCCAGCCATCGCTTTACCTGAACGGCACGGCAGGTACATCCGCACAGCAGGCGGATGTCGTTTTTGTCCTCGATGTGGCCGCAAGCATGAATGACAAGATTCAGTTGTTGAAGGATAATTTTACTGCTTTTGCCAGGGAATTGGCGG
>METF01000286.1:8436-8564 GCA_001771235.1 Candidatus Zhuqueibacterota bacterium RBG_16_48_16 | reverse complement strand
TATCTTTTGATCGAAGCAAATTTGAAGCTGTCGATGTTTCGGAGGGGGATGTGTACGGCAAAAGCGGCATTTCCACGCAGTTCATCAGCGGGATAAACAATGACAGCGGCAGAGTGGAAGTGGATGTG
>METF01000286.1:8127-8216 GCA_001771235.1 Candidatus Zhuqueibacterota bacterium RBG_16_48_16 | reverse complement strand
GACACCAGGGACTTTGCCTTACTGAGCACATATTGGAAACCGGCGAACAATGCGAATGGCGACATCGGGCCGGCGCAGGGCAGCGCCCC
>METF01000286.1:7746-7979 GCA_001771235.1 Candidatus Zhuqueibacterota bacterium RBG_16_48_16 | reverse complement strand
GAGAATTCTGGTTCTCCCAGCTCTGTTTTTATCGAAATCCGGGCCGACCAGGTTGTGAATCTAGCCATGGCGTACATAACACTGCGGTTCGAGTCCCAACGTCTTGAATATAAAAATGCGCAAGCGGGCGCGCTGCTGGCCGAGGGCGATGCCGTCGTGGCCTTTTTTGCTGAATGTTATGAAACAAATACAATTGAATTGACCATGGCGCGGCTGGCATCCGGCGGTGGAAA
>METF01000286.1:7133-7601 GCA_001771235.1 Candidatus Zhuqueibacterota bacterium RBG_16_48_16 | reverse complement strand
CTGCCCCAGGCGGACATTCCGGCGGATTTTTCCCTGGAGCAGAATTTCCCCAATCCGTTCAACGGCACCACCCAAATTCAGTTCTCGCTGCCGCAGCAGGGGGAGGTAAAGCTGCAAGTCTTTAACCTGTTGGGCCAGCCGGTGAGGATGCTTTTGGACAGAAGAATAGAGTCGGGCAAACACCGAGTCCATTGGGATGGCAAAAACGATCAGGATGTGACGGTCGTCAGCGGCATCTATATTCTGTTGATGGAAACGGACACATTCAGGCAAACCCGGCGGCTTTTGTTTGTGAAATAAGAGACGTCGAGGCACAATAGCACGGAGCAGAGACGGGAGATTTAGCTTTACAGAAATGAGTCTACTTAAAAACCACGAATTTCACGAATTTTATTTTATATTTTTCCAACAAAAGCAGTTCGTGAAATTCGTGGTTCCTTCCATTTTATTTTGAACACAAAAACAACT
>METF01000286.1:6766-7059 GCA_001771235.1 Candidatus Zhuqueibacterota bacterium RBG_16_48_16 | reverse complement strand
GTCGTGCTCCGGAGGCGGTATTCATAAAACCCTGACTAAAATGAAGGGTTTCTTTTTATTATCCAGGCCCGTCAACGTTTTTATTGCCATGCTTTCTATCTTTTTGGCTGCCGTGATCGCCGCCGGCCTGCTGCATAAGGCGGCTATCTTGTTGGCATGTTTGGCGGGAGCGCTGGTTACCGCGGCGGCGAACAGCATTAACGACTATTTTGATGTTGAAATCGACAGGATCAATCGTCCGGCAAGACCTATTCCCGCCGGCCTGGTATCGCGGCAAGCGTCGTTGATATTTT
>METF01000286.1:0-6740 GCA_001771235.1 Candidatus Zhuqueibacterota bacterium RBG_16_48_16 | reverse complement strand
CTGATCAGCGCGGCGATCAACGGAACGGCGTTTTTCATAGCCGTTGCCATCTCCGCATTGATGTTTTTTTACAGCAGCCATTTAAAACGAACCGTGCTCTTTGGCAACATCGCCGTCAGTTTTTCGTCCGCCATGGCCTTTATCTTTGGCGGCGTCGCCGTCGGCAGCGCGCGGAATGCGGTTTTCCCGGCCATTTTCGCCTTTCTCATGCACCTGGCCAGGGAGATCGTCAAAGACATGGAAGACGTGGAAGGCGATGAAAAGGAGCATGCGCGCACCCTTCCGGTTCGATATGGCTTGAATCCGGCCAGATGGCTGGCAACGCTTATTCTCGCTGTCCTGTTTGTTGTGACTTTTCTGCCGTTTCTTTTGAGAGTCTACGGCACGTGGTATTTTGTAACGGTTTTAATCGGCGTCAACAGCGTTCTTGTTTTTGCGATATTAGCCCTGTGGACTTTTAGCCATCGTGATACGTTGAGCCGCTTGAGTGCTTTGCTCAAGGCGGATATGCTGATCGGCTTGCTGGCCATATACGTCGGAAAATGGTAGCTGGCCGGCACAATTCACAAATTGGCTGAATGTGCGACGCACTGTTTACAAATGCGTCGCAAAGTTGTCACTTTTTGTGACCTGAATTGAGCGATTCAGCCAGAAATTGATTCACTAACAAGTGCATTATTCAGTGTTCTCGCTCTAGCGTGCCCCCCTGCCCCAGGCAAGCTAAAGCTTGAACCACGAACCCTGATTCATGAGAGCTCTCATTCAACGTGTGTCGCACGCCCGTGTGCTGATTGATGGAAAAACGGTCGGCCGAATCGATAAGGGTCTGGTGGTTTTGCTAGGCGTTGCCAGCCGCGATACGGCCGATGATGTTAAATATCTTGCTGAAAAGATCGTCCATTTAAGAATATTTGAAGATGCTGAAGGGAAGATGAACCTTTCGGCTTTGGATATAAACGGTGAAATACTCGCTATTTCCCAGTTCACTCTGTATGCCGACTGTCGCCGCGGAAGAAGGCCCGGTTTTGCCGATGCGGCAAAACCGGAAATTGCACAGCCATTATATGAGGGCTTTGTTTCCGCCTTGAAAGCGTATCCGATCAAGGTGGAGACCGGGGGATTCGGGGCGCAGATGATGGTTGAGATCTTAAACGACGGTCCGGTGACGATCATGCTGGATAGCGACGAGAAATAGGCTCTATGTTGCAACACATACAACACCTCTATCCCGAAAAGTTGTACCTGGCTTCACAATCTCCCCGGCGGGCTCATCTGCTTTCGCTCATTGGTTTTGACTTTACCGTTATGGCCGCCCAGGTGGACGAGCAGGCCGTTGCTGAGCGGGATCCGGTCAAACACTGCACGGAACTCTCCCTGGCGAAAGCGCGAAACGTGGCGGAAAAGATCGACAAAGGTCTGGTGATCGGCGCGGACACCATTGTTGTGCTTGATGGCGAAATATTGGGCAAGCCGGCCGACACGGATGAGGCCGCCCGGATGCTCGGCAAGCTCAGCAACAATTCACATAAGGTGTACACCGGTTTTGCCCTGGTGGAACAGCCGTCAAAGAGAACAGTCTCGGATTACGAGGTTACCTCCGTGCATTTTCGCGATCTGCAGGAGTGGGAAATTGCCAGCTATGTTCGAACACAAAATCCGCTGGACAAAGCCGGGGCTTACGGCATTCAGGATCAGAGCGCTGTTTTTGCCGACAGGATAGAAGGATGTTTCTATAATGTCGTCGGATTTCCCTTGAGCAAATTCTACAAAGCATTCTTTGATTTTGTCAACTCCAAAACGAGGTGG
Organism: Candidatus Zhuqueibacterota bacterium RBG_16_48_16; assembly: GCA_001771235.1. Lineage (GTDB taxonomy): Bacteria > Zhuqueibacterota > Zhuqueibacteria > Residuimicrobiales > Sediminimicrobiaceae > Sediminimicrobium. The sequence goes on along the minus strand of METF01000286.1, from coordinate 4,934 downwards.
GCAGAGAAGTGAATCAGGGTCTCCTGGAATTGGGCAAAGAGCTTCAGCAGCATCGCGAGAAAAAGGGATTGACAATTGACGCCTTGTCCGTTAAAACCAAGATCGCCCCAAAATTTCTCGAGAGCATGGAGCAGGGTCGTTTCGATTTTTTGCCCCATACTTATGTGCGGGGGTTCGTAAGAACTTTTGCCCAGGAAGTAGGGCTTGATGCCCAGGTGATGCTGCGACAATTTGAAGCGGCACGGCAAACAACGCCCGGCTGGATCGATGTTGATACGGCGCGGCCCGAGCCTGAGAAAGAGAAAGAAGATACCCTGCAAAGTTCCGGGCCTGTGAAAGACTCTGCCGATAACGGGAGATTCGATGTCGATAAATTTATGAATGGGCTAAAAGGATTCTTGAGATATTACGGCGTTCTTTTGCTAGGTCTGGCCGCTATTCTTTTGTTCTTATTCTTTGTTCTGTTCAGGAGCAAGCAGGACAACAGTCAGTCGGCAGTGGAACAAAGGTCAGATATCCGGCAGCCGGATACATCGCGCCAGGTTCTGAGATCCGCACCGGAGCTGGCAGCTCCGGAAAAAACGATTCCGGTAAGTGAGGAGAAAGGATTCAAGCTGACGGCAACGGCTGTCGAGACAACCTGGATGCGGATCGTATATAACGATTCATTGGCCGACGAAGCCGTGTTTACGCCCGGTGATGTCCGCTCCTGGACTAGCAGGGAAAAATTATATATGCGGATCGGCAATGCCGGTGGACTCGTATTAAAAGTGGATGACAAGGAATTGGGATTGCCAGGGAAGAGAGGTGGAGTGGCCAATATTGTCGTTTCCAAAGATGGCTTTAATAACATTTCATCAGCCGAATTCCCTCACGAGATGACTCCCTCGTCACGATAAAAAAAAGTTTTTAACGAAATGATCCGGATAAAAGACGGCGACAGGATTTATTTTCTGGCTATATGCGGCACAGCAATGGCCTCTCTGGCCGTAATGATGAAACAAAAGGGTTTTTACGTCTATGGCTCGGACCAGGGGATTTACCCGCCGATGAGCACTTTTTTGCAGCAACACCAGGTGCCCTGTTTCAGCGGTTACGACGTGAAGCACCTCGATCCGCTCCCGGATGTGGTCGTTGTCGGCAATGCCATCTCCCGGGGGAATTGCGAGATCGAAGAAATTCTGGCCCGGCATATACCTTATGTGTCGCTGCCGTTTGCACTGCGCGAGCTTTTCATCCGCGGCAGACGCTCCATCGTCGTTGCCGGTACGCATGGAAAAACGACGACGACCTCATTGCTGGCATGGATATTTGAAAAAGCGGGACGCAACCCCGGTTTCCTGATTGGCGGAATCCCGAATAATTTTGCCGGGGGATTTCAGCTCGGAGGTTCTCAGGAATTCATCGTCGAAGGCGACGAATACGATTCGGCGTTTTTTGAAAAAACCTCCAAATTTTTGCATTACATGCCGGATATCGGCATCATCAACCACATCGAATTCGATCACGCCGACATTTTTAACTCGCTGGACGAAATAAAAACGGCCTTTAAGCGTTTTGTCAACCTCATTCCCGGAAACGGATTGCTGGTTGCCTGCGCCGATTTTGATACGGTCGTTGAAGCGGTGTCCAAAGCATTTTGTCCGGTACAAACGTTTGGATTGAAAAACAGGGCAGACTGGACAGCGGAGGTTAAAAGTCGAAATACTCAAAACAGCGAAATTGCCGTATATTTTAAAGGAAAACGCAAAGGCATTTTGTCGGTGCCACTCATTGGCGAACATAATATTCGAAATGTTTTAGCGGCAATAGCTGTTTCAGACTATGTTGGAATAGATTTCGAGACAATTCAGTCGGCACTAAAGAGCTTTAAAGGGGTGTTGCGAAGGCTGGAGCTGGTGGGTCGAGAAAAAGGGGTCGCCGTGTACGACGATTTTGGACATCACCCAACAGCGATAAAAGATACATTGGCTGCCTTCCGATACCAAAACCCTGATCATAAAATTTGGGCGCTCTTCGAGCCGAGAACGGCCACCACCAGGCGCAATATCTTTCAAAATGAATTGGCAGACGCATTCGATTGTGCGGACGCCGTTCTTTTGGCACCCATCGACAGGCCGGAGAAGGTGCCGGATGGGCAGCTTTTAGACATAGACAAGCTGACCGGCAACTTATCCGGCAAGGGCAAGCTTGCGAAACACTTCGATTCGATTGATGCCATTGTGACATTTCTTACGCCGCAGCTCAAAGAAGGTGATGTGATCATTACTTTTTCGAACGGGCCGTTCGGCCAGATTCAGCATAAATTATTGAACTCATTGAAAGGGAGGTGAAAAGGAAAAAAGAACATCAATCCGACCCCGTATCATGACCTTAAACAGCATGCGAATGCGAACGATAAGGGCGATTAAAGGGGAAACTTGTAACGAAAATTGAGGTTAATGTGAATGGAAAGGATGCAAAGACCGAGCGATAGAGACCGAGACAAAGCGCCATCAGATGGAAAAATCAAACGCTTGTTATACAAAATCAACGACGAGCTGGGCGATTCCATCGAACCGATCTCTCTAACCAGACTGAATGCCTTTGAGAGAAAACTGGTTCACCGCCATTTCGACCACAACCAGAATGTGGTGACCAAGACCTACCGACACGATGACGTTTATGAGCTCATGGTTTTTCCTGTGGGTAATCTACGAAAGTATGCATTGGAAAAAGCAAATGAAGCGATTGCGACGGGTGATAAAGTGGTTCTCCCGAAAATGAGCAATTACGAGAGATTTGTCGTTCATGAAGCTTTAAAAGACCTGGCGGAAGTAAAATCAAATAGCTGTGGCGAAGGTGAAGATCGCCATATCGAGCTGGTTCCGGAGGTTTTTGGCAGGGGACTGAAAAGGATTATTAAAAAAATCAAGCTGTTTTAAATTTTTCCTCAAAGGCATAGAAACCCGGAGACAACAGATACCATCGTCTTCGGGTTTTTTTTGGTCTAGTTCGAGTGATAATTGTCCTTCCAGCGGATATTACGGTCAAAAAGCGACAAAACCGGCAGCACCAGTGTGTAGAGAAAATAGATCGCTTCGAATCCTAAAAAGTAAAGAAAGAGGTCCTTTCGGCAAAAAATGGCCAACGCCCTGGAAAGAAAAAACAGATCGGCCAGCAGCAGGATGGCGCCAAAGCCGACGGCAAGGCTCACGCCGTGCAAAAGAGCAACCGCAAAAATGGTTGCGTGGGCGGCGATGGTGGTGCCCATCAAAATCTTGCCGAATGTCAGAATTTTGGAAACGCCAGTGGCCCATCTTCTGCGCTGGAAGTAAAACTGTTTGAGCGTTTTTTCGGGGTAGCTGCTGATGATTGCCCCCGGCGAGGTGCTGAATACGATCCGCCAGGCGGTTTTGCGCCGTATGGCATTGATCAGGGAAAAATCTTCCACCAGACTACTGTCGATGCCCAGGTAGCCGCCCACTTCATCATAAGCGTCTCTGCGAAATGCCAGGTTATTACCCACCCAGCTCAGCGGTTTTCCCATTCGGGCAGCCGCGCATGCCATGCTTAGAAGAAACAGCCAATCCAGGGACTGAATTTTCCCCCAGATTGAGGTGGAATCGCCCCTTCGGTCCAAAAGGGTGAATCCTCCGACGATGCCGACATCCGGTGCCATGGCGCTTAAAAGCGTCTTGATCCACGAGCAAGGAACACGACAGTCCGCGTCGGTTATGAAAATCATTTCGCCGCGGCTGCTGTTGATACCGGATAATATGGCCCCCTCTTTGCCGGGTCTCTTTTTCTGGTGTGAAGCGAGATTTACATATTTGATAACGGGTGAGGTGGAAGCGAATTGCCTGATAATCTCTTCGGAAGTATCCTGAGAGTCATCGTTGACGATGACGATTTCCAGTCGCTCCTTTGGGTAATCCAGATCGACCAGGGAGGAGAGACAGGCCGGCAAGAAGCGCGCCTCGTTTCTTGCCGCCACCACCACCGACACAAAGGGGAAATGTGGGCAGGCTTTGGTTTTGTTCGCAGCCAGGTTTGCGGCGAGCAATAGACTAAGAGCCAGGTATATAATAACGACAATGCTGCTGATGACCAGAAAGACTACGACCATTATATCATAATGTTGATTTTGAGCGAACGTGTTCCAATTTCATTTCTACCGATGAGGTGCCCTCGCCAAACTGAAGCTTGAGCGGATAACTCTGCGGCAGAGGGCCCAGGTATATTTTCAGCGTCGATCCTTCTTTGGCAATTCGATTGGTGAGTAAATCCGTTTTCCACAAGCGCGGCTTGACATCATTCAACATGGAAAAGAAAAGCTCGATATAGCGTACCGGCAGGTCGGCGAAGGGGCCGTCGACCGGCTCTGCCGTCACAACCTGGCCGGTGACACACCACAACTGGCCTTCGATATCGACGCTCCATTCGACCCGCTGGCCGGGGCTGTAATTGTCGGCTCTTGTGCGATAGATCATGGAAAAAAGATCGAGGCAATCCGCTGTTATCGGCCACGATTTTTCCAGGGAAGACCTGGCTATCAGGCTGTCTCTGTCGTATTCTATGAAGAGTTGCTGGCTGATGTTTTTTTGTTCGATCTTTTTCCTATATGTTACCGGAAGGCCGGTGATCGTGTTAACAAGCGTGATATAGAAATTATTTATGTGAAAAAGCATTTTGAACAATGATTTTGTCCGGACTGTGGCGGTGATCTCGACCGTTTGAGCGCCGTCGATTGGTTTTTGCAAAAAACTCATTTCCGCCCTGGCGGCGGGCAGGCCGTGATAAGACATCGAGAACTCGAAGGTCCCTTCTATATTGGCGCTCGCGGATTGGCCGACTGGGACTTGGCCAAGTACGTCGGAAACGCTCAATAGCAAGATAACAATACCTTTGATCACATATTTCGCTTTGGTGTCGACCTTGAATTTTGCTTGGTC
>METF01000285.1:5546-6617 GCA_001771235.1 Candidatus Zhuqueibacterota bacterium RBG_16_48_16 | reverse complement strand
GCCACAAAATAGACAACATTCTCGAAAAGCGGCGCCTGGCGACCGAGAACATCCAGCTCAAAAAGCAGCTCAGGAAAAAGTATTCTCTTGAAAACATGGTTGGCAAAAGCGGCGCCATGCAGCGGGTTTACGAGCTGGTGGAAAAAGTGTCGGCAAGCGACGCCAGCGTGCTCATCCGCGGTGAAAGCGGCACGGGCAAAGAGCTGGTGGCCAGCGCGGTACACAACCTGAGCCGGCGCAAGGAACATCCCCTGGTTGCGGTGAATTGCGGCGCGCTGCCGGAAAGTCTGCTGGAGAGCGAGCTTTTTGGACATGAAAAAGGCGCGTTCACCGGCGCCGATAAACAAAAGCCGGGGCGTTTCGAATTGGCCGGCAAAGGCACCATCTTTTTGGACGAGATTGGCGATATTACCACGCCAACGCAGGTAAAGCTGTTGCGCGTCCTGCAGGCACGGGAAATCGTGCGGCTGGGTGGCATCGAAACCATACGCATACAGGCGCGGACTATCGCGGCGACCAACCGTAATCTGGAAGAGGCTGTCAAAAACGGCGCATTTCGCGAGGACCTCTATTATCGTATCAATGTTTTCCCGATCTTTCTTCCGCCGCTGAGGGATCGCAAAGAAGATATCCCCGACCTGGTCGGCCACTTTCTGCAGATGCAGGGATCGCATCCGGATAAAATCGCCGCCAAAGCGCTCCAGTTGCTCATCGACTATGCCTGGCCCGGCAACGTCCGCGAGCTGGAAAATGTCATCGAGCGCTCTTTGATCATGGCGGGCGAGAACATGATAAAGCCCGGCGACCTGCCGCCCCATATTCGCGGCGAATCGGAAATGCCCATCAGCCTGGATACGGAGGATGAGGAAAATTACAGTATGAATGAGATGGAAAAACGGCTCATCCACAAAGCGCTGGCAAAAGCCGAGGGGAATAAGACCCGCGCCGCCAAAATGCTGGGAATCACACGGCGGCAGCTTTATTCAAAGATGGAAAGAATCATGCGGTGAGAATAATAACCACGACATGAATGTCGCGTTACAAGTCAATCGCCTCCTCGTGCTTGATCAC
>METF01000285.1:5416-5530 GCA_001771235.1 Candidatus Zhuqueibacterota bacterium RBG_16_48_16 | reverse complement strand
CAGCCTTTATAAAAAAAGTCGAATAACAATCGATCAATTCCATTCACTAAAAAGAGGGTGTCATTCCTTTAGGAATCTTTGTCAAGTGGGCACAAATTGAAAAATACGCAAACG
>METF01000285.1:4544-5319 GCA_001771235.1 Candidatus Zhuqueibacterota bacterium RBG_16_48_16 | reverse complement strand
TCATATCGAATTGAGGCCTGAAATCAGAGATTCTTCGTCGCTTCGCTCCTCAGAATGACAAAGTGTCGTTGTAGTAATAATTAACCGGCAGAATGATTCTTTGAGGTTGAAATGGATTTGGCTTCCTGCCCCTTAAGCTCAACAGTGCCAAAAGTTGGTTTTGGAGAGTGGCGGTATCATTCGAATTCATCGTGAGAATAGCATGAATGCGGGCAGAAGCCCCGCTCTATTGGGCGCCCTGGATTAGAAATCCAGGGCGATCTGTAAAGCGAGATTCATCTCGCTCGCGACATGAATGTCGCGTTACAAGTTTGCCCACGAACAATTGGGGAGTACATCCGCTTCCAATGTGATCGGGCACTTCTTGACTCAGATGGCCTGAATTTTGCACAAAGCAGGAAATATTCAAAAATGCGAGCGTTTATATCCTTTTTTGTGTCATTTGTGCCACCATCGCCGCGCAACTGTGCTGCGGTGATACGCCTTATGCCGCAGAGCAGCGTCCTCTTTTTGAAAAAAAGGCTGGCTGAAATAAAATATACCGATTAATGACTACAAGTACACCGGCTCGCACATCATTCAGGACGTACTTTTTTTTCTCTCAAAACTTGTTTTCGGCAAAATAATTCTTCTGTCTTTATACATAGTGCTTGAACGATCGCTCCTCATCACCGGTGTCATTGCAAGGAGTGAGGAACGAACGACGAAGCAATCCCCCTTACTTTTCAGGAGATTGCTTCGACAAACAACGTCTCGCGATGACAGCAAAATCTCA
>METF01000285.1:0-4529 GCA_001771235.1 Candidatus Zhuqueibacterota bacterium RBG_16_48_16 | reverse complement strand
TAACCATCAATTCCTGAGGAGGATGTGACGATGAGGTTACCCCGTCTTTTCGGCCTGGCTGTTCTCTCGGCCATGATTCTTTTTCACTCATCTTTATTTGCCGCTCAATTTGTTGTTACCAATACAAACGATTCGGGCGCCGGCTCGCTGCGCGACGCCATCGATCAGGCCAATGCAAATCCCGGGCAAAATGAAATTGCGTTCAATATCCCTCAAGCCGATCCGGGCTTTGCGGAAAACGTGTGGACGATCTACCCCATCACCGCCCTGCCGACCGTTACCTCCGGCAGTGTACGAATAGACGGCTCCACGCAAACCGCCAACCAGGGCGATACGAACGCGAACGGCCCGGAAGTCGTTCTCAGCGGGCTGAACATTGCGGACTTTCAAAACGGACTCACCATCACTTCGGCGAATAACAGCGTAAAAGGCCTGGTACTTCGTAACTTTAAAAGGTATGGCATTCTGTTATCCGGCGCGGGCGCAACCGGCAATACCATCGAGGGCAACTATATCGGCACGGATCACACGGGAACACAGTATGGCTCCAACGGATTGGCGGGCATAACTTTGGATAATGGCGCATCCGGGAACACCATAGGCGGGGACGCGGCCGAAAGCCGGAATCTTATATCCGCGAATACCGGTTCCGGGGTTTATCTCAACGGCAGCGGCGTCAGCAACAATACGATCAAGGGCAATCATATCGGCACAAAATCGAATGCCACCGATGCCCTGGGAAACGGGCAATACGGCGTTTATATAAATGGAAACGCCAGCCAAAATACCGTAGGCCCCCACAACATCATTGCGAATAATCTCCAGGACGGCATCTACGTAACGGGCGCCGGATCGATCCGCAACAGGATCAGCCAAAATTCCATTTATGCCAATGGCCAAAGCGGCATTCGCATCGAAAGCGGCGCGAACAACTCTATTGCCGCTCCTGTCTTTTACAGTAAAAATGAAAACGGTATAACGTTCAGCACAACGCCGAACTCTACGGTTGAATTTTTCAGCGACCAGGAAAACGAAGGACGGTATTACGAGGCCACGGTCGTATCCAGCGCCAGCGGATTGGCGACACTCAAAGCGTATCCCCAGGCTACGAATATGACGGCCACAGTGACGGACGCCAGCGGCAACACCTCGCCGTTTTCCAGCCCGGTGCGGTACTCCCCGTTCCTGGTCACCAATACGCAAAACAGTGGCGAGGGCTCCCTCGCCTGGGCCATCGAGGGCGCAAACACCAACGCCGGCTCGGACAGTATTCAGTTTGCCATTCCGAAAAACGATGGGAGCTTTGACGGCACCGTTTGGGAAATCAAACCGACCTCTCCCCTGCCGACTCTCACGGACAACCAGACCATCATCGATGGATCGTCACAAGCCAAAAATATCGAGGACACCAATCCTAACGGTCCTGAGATTTACATTAACGGCGTCAATGCCAGCGGAACGACGCCCGGCCTGATCCTTCATTCGGCAAAAAATATCATCCAGGGTTTGGGCATCGGCAACTTTAGCTCGGACGGTATTCTCATCGAAAACAAAGAGGCCAGAATCAACCGCATCTATGGCAATTATATCGGCGTGTCTGCAAACGGCAAGGATGCCATGCCCAATAACGATCATGGTGTACATCTCAAGGGCGGTGGAGGCGCGAATGTCATCGGCGGCGCTGCCGATGGCCAGGCCAACACGTTGTCGGGAAATAAAAAGAGCGGCGTTTACATCGAAAACACCGACAGCACCGCTGTGCAAAACAATAACATCGGCTGCGATTACACCGGCACCGCCAAGCTGTCCAATATTGCCCATGGCATTGCCATGGTATCATCCGTCTCTTACAGCATGATCGGGGGAGCCGTTGGTAATGTTTTAAGCGGTAACGTGGAGCACGGCATCTGGATGAACGGGGATGGCGTGAGAAACAATACCATTGCTAATAATTTTATTGGGACGGATACCTCGAAAAGCATAAACCTGGGCAATATTAAATATGGCATCTATATATCCAACGGTCCGAAGAACAATCAAATCGGCCCCAATAATACCATTAAATACAATAAACGAGATGGTATCGGCATCACCGGAAGCTCTTCTTATAGTAATAAAATAACTCAGAATTCCATTACAAGAAATAATCTCCTGGGCATAACTCTTGCCAACGGCGGCAACAAGGAGCTGCCGGCACCGTACCAGGTGGCCATGCAAAATGGCGAAATCATCGGCAAAGCCTCACCCAACGCAAACATCGAAATTTTCTCCGACACAGCCGAGGAAGGCGAAAAGTACGAAACCACGGTCACGGCGGCAGCGGACAGCATCTTCCGTTGGGGCGGGACGCCGCAAGGTCCCAGCATCACCACCACGGCAACCGACGCGGAGGGAAACACGTCGGCTTTCTCGCTGCCGTTCCGCATCGTGCCCTACCAGGTGACGACCACATTGGATTCCGTCGAAGGCTGCCTGCGTTACGCCATCGACGGGGCCAATCTCAGTCCCGATCCGACAAAGATCGAGTTCAACATCCCGAAAGACGATCCCAATTACGATGCCGGCCAGGGCGTATGGGTCATTCAACCGGAAAGCCTGCTGCCGTCGATTAAAGGCAATGATATCGAAATAGACGGAACCACCCAGGCCAAATTCATCGGCGAGGATACCAATCCCAACGGGCCGGAGATATTCATCGATGGATCGCTGGTCAATCCGAGCCAGGGAAAAGGATTCGAGATCGCCGCACAAAACATCCGGATCCACGACATCATCATCGGCAATTTCAGCCTGAACAGCATCTTGATCACCGGCGCTGAGACAAAACACAACGAGATCAGCGGCTGTTATATCGGTTTGGCACCGAATGGCGTCGATCCCATCGCCAACAACGGCCAGAATGGCATCTCTTTCCAGGCTGGCGCGGATTCGAACCAGATCGGCGGTACGACTCCGGAGGAGAGAAACATCATCAGCGGACATTTGACAAACGGCATCAACATTTTCGACGGCGACAACCTCGGTGTTGGCAGTACCTGTAAAGGAAACGTTATTATCGGCAATTACATCGGCACAGATGCGTCGGGTTTTAAGGCCGTGCCCAATGGCTCCGATGGTATCCGTTTGCGTAAAAATTCCAAAGAAACCCGTATTGGCGGCGCTACGATCGAGGAAAGAAATCTGATCTCGGGAAACGGCCGGCACGGCATTCGCATTCAGGAGCAAGGGGCCGATTACAACATTGTCATGGGTAACTGGTGCGGCCTGACGGCCGATGGCCAGGATACCCTGCATAACGTGGAAGCGGGAATTTCCCTGGGAACCCGTGTCGAGCATAATATCATCGGCGGCGAAAGCCTGAGCGAGGCCAATGTCCTTGCCGGGAATCATTCCAGTGGCATTCAGGTGTTCGACCGCTCGCAGTTCAACGTGGTGAAAAACAACATCGTCGGCCTCAACCCGACAATGGATAGAGTGTTTGGCAATGGCCATCACGGCATTTTTGTAAATGCTTCCAATGAAAATGTGATCGGACCCGGCAACATCGTCTGCGGCAACGGCTGGCGTGGCGACACCTGGGTCGGCATTATGATCAACGGTGAGCTGTCTACGAAAAACCGGGTCGAGGGAAATTACGTGGGATTGCTGCCGGACGGCACGGCTTTCGGCAACCGCAACGACGGTGTCAGTCTGCAAGCCGGGACGATCAACAATATCATCGGCAAGGGAAACGTCATTGCCCATAACGGCGGCGCCGGCGTTTTGATGATCCATGCCGGAACATTAGGCAATATCATCACACAAAATTCCATTTATGCCAATGAGGGCGCCGGAATTGAAAAAAGGCTTGGCGCTGCGCTGGGCGACCAGTTTGCGCCGCCCACGGTATTTTCCGCAAAGAGAGGCTTTGTTAAGGGAGAATCGATTCCTTATGCCGTAATCGAAGTTTTCATGGGCCCCGATGATGAGGGCAAATTTTTCGTCGATTCCACGACAACCGATGCCGCCGGCTCCTTTATTCTCAGCGCCGACACCCCCGATTCGTTTGTGACGGCCACGGCGCGGGACATTCACGGCAATACCACGACCTTCTCCGCGGTCATCCGCACGGCGGTGGACAAGCAGCCGGAATCGGGCATCCCGAAACAGTTTGCTCTGCGCCAAAATTATCCGAATCCTTTCAATCCCAACACCTCGATCACCTTCGATTTGCCCAGGCCGGAAAAAGTGATTCTCGATATATTCAACATCAACGGCCAGCTCATCGAAAGGCTGATCGATAAAAAGCTGGATGCGGGCGTACACACCATCCAATGGAATACTGCCGATCCCTCGCACCAGGCGCTGCCCAGCGGCACCTATTTTTACCGTATCCGGGCTGGTGATTTTGAGGCTGTGAAAAAACTGACGCTGCTCAAATAGCGGCGCTATAATTATAATTGAAATCAGCATGCTCTGATGGCAGCTTTTCAGTTCTGCTTTTTGGACGGGATAACAGCATGAACAAAGATAGAGTGTCATTCCTTAAG
>METF01000284.1:5562-6701 GCA_001771235.1 Candidatus Zhuqueibacterota bacterium RBG_16_48_16 | reverse complement strand
CGGGTGTGAGCGACCGCATCGTGCACATTCATCATGGAAAGATTGAAGAGAAACATCCAGTAGCGTCAACTGTTGTTGCTTGAATCCGGCCTGCACGGGGCGGCGGGGATGAGAATACGTTCCACATTCTTTCTTTTCGGATGAATCTCTCATGCGGAAAACAAAGTGCCGGTGTGTGATAAATCCAAATTGATATCCTGTTTTTCACTGTTGGTAAATAATTAAATCCGATCCTTTGTTATCCAGGGGGAAGACGCAAACAGGAGCTGCTCATCGACACCGGGCAGCCCTGGATAACGAATGAGTAAAACTGAATCATAAAAAGGAGGTATATATGCCAGTACGACATGCATCGGCCGTTTGGGAAGGCGATCTTAAAAACGGCCATGGGAAAATGGCATTTGGCAGCGGCGCTTTTGAGGGCGCTTATAGTTTTTCTTCGCGGTTTGAAGAAGGCAAAGGCACGAATCCTGAAGAGCTCATCGGCGCGGCTCACGCCGGATGTTTTTCTATGGCCTTGTCAAATATTCTGGCGTCGGCGGGATTTAAGCCGAAAAGAATTCGCACCAATGCCCACGTCCGCATCGACAAAGTGGACACCGGGTTTAAAATTCTGTCGGTTGTGCTCGATACCGAGGGCGAGGTAGCGGGAATAAGCCAGGACGAATTTCAAAAACATGCAGACAGCGCAAAGAAAGGTTGCCCCGTTTCCCAGGCTTTGACGGGCGTTGAGATCAAGGTCAATGCCATATTAAAAGGATAGTTGTTTAACAGGCTGAATGCTGATCGCTGAAAGCTGATAGCTCAAATTAGGCTTGAAGAATTTTCGCTTTTATCAAGATTCTGCTCTGACAATAGGTTTGAAATGAAAAGAACAGCGCGTTACTGGATCGAAAAGCTGGATTTGCAGGAACATCCCGAAGGCGGTTTTTTTCGGGAAACGTACCGTGCCAGCGAGGAAATTGCTGCTGCCCATCTGCCGGAACGATATGAAGGAAGTCGTTCTTTTTGTACGGCTATTTACTTTTTGCTCCGGGGCGATCAGATATCCGCCTTTCATCGCCTTCAATCGGACGAGCTGTGGTTTTTTCATGCCGGCTCGTCGCTCACGCTTTTTGTCATCCAACCGACCGGCGAGC
>METF01000284.1:0-5539 GCA_001771235.1 Candidatus Zhuqueibacterota bacterium RBG_16_48_16 | reverse complement strand
GAGCCTGACAAAAACGAGAGGCTGCAATGTATTCTCAAAGCCGGCTGCTGGTTTGCCGCCCGATCCGATGACCGTGACTCATTTTCACTCGTCAGTTGCACAGTGGCGCCCGGATTTGATTTCCGGGACTTTGAGCTGGCAGACCGGCAGAATCTGGCCAATATGTTCCCGCAACACAAGCAGATCATACAGCAACTGACGGTATGAAATACTGGCGATGCTGCGCCTCGACCCGATGAGAGCGAAACGATTGTCGTCAGATTATTAACAGAGAGACTGGAATATTGGAAAAAATCAACTCTCACAAAGATATCCTTCCTCTCTGGCGTATTCTTCCAAAGTCCTCTGCAAGATTCTTCGTCCTCGAAATAATCTCGACATCACCGTTCCGATTGGTTTGTCAATGATTCTGGCAATATCTTTGTACGAAAATCGCTCTACATCAGCCAGAAGAACGACCATGCGAAAATCGTCCGATAGCTTTGTTAAAGCGCCCAGGACAGAGTCATCAAAAAGCTCTCCGTATTTGGCCTCGTCGAAACCAGTCCATTCCGGTGTTTCCGGCACATCTTCATTTTTCACCATAAATTCGACTTTGTCAAACTGAACCTGTTGAGGTGTCCTGCTCTTTTTGCGGTAATGGTTGATAAAGGTATTGGTCAGGATTTTGAATATCCAGGCTTTGAAATTTGTACCTGGTTGAAATAAATTGAAAAAACGAAAAGCCCGTAAATACGTATCCTGAACCAGATCCTCCGCATCCGCGGTGTTGCGCGTCAGTCGTAACGCGGTGCTGTAGATGGAATCCATGTAGGTAAAGGCTAATTCCTCGAATTCCTTTTTTAGCTCCTGGCAGTGCATAGTCGTTCCTCCCATCTTGATGCTTAAAGTTTTTGTTTTTGACTCGATATATCTGCACCATGAGTCATGTCGCTTTGCCGCGACTTGTTGCCATCAAGCGCTTTTTCAATTGCCTCCCGAATACGGAACACAGAGAGGGGCTTGGACAGACAATCGAAAGCGTCTTCTGCTTTTCTAAAAGACACGGTTTCGATCTCGTCGTCCGCCAAAATTATAATGTGGATACCTCCGTCAAGCTGGCGAATTTTTCTGAATAATGCAAAACCCTGCATGTCCTGAAGATGGAGATCGAGAAAAATCAGACATGGACGTTCCTCGACAAATTTCCGTAGAGCTTCCGCTCCGTTCCGAGCGGGGATATACTCAAATCCTTCTTTTGTCAAAAGATCGTGAAAGGCATACAAGATATTTTCATCATCGTCCACAACCAGAATTTTTGATCGCATAATCACAACCCAGGTAGGAAAAGTTTTGCACCTGCCGTATAATTCATCAATAGTCCCAAATGTGCGACGCACTTTTAAAATTGACTGAAGTTATGCTTATTTGTGAGTTGACTGTGCTGCAAGAAACAAGTGCGCCACACATTGAGTCGGTTCATGAATAATACAGGTTAATCAGCGTCGGACAAAAACAAGTCCGTTTGAAAATCTGCTGTCATTGCGTTTTACTCCTGGCAATCGTCGTGCCAGGACAGGCCACAAATCGTCTGATTGATTAACGGCAGGATAATAAAGGAATTGGAGGATGGCGACACGAAGGCGAAAAAGACCGAGTTGTCAAATGCATTGAACAGTTTGTCAACTGGCATTTGACAGGTTTCACTACCGGATACTCTTGGGGGGACACAGAGTTTCACGGAGATTTCGCACCAAGTCGCAAAGCCACTAAGTGTCTTACCGAAAACTACTTTTTAAAATTTTGCTGTCATTGCGAGGCGCTTCCTTCGACAAGCTCAGGACAAGTTTTGCCGAAGCAATCTCCTGAAAAGTAAGGGGATTGCTTCGCTCCAATAAAGCACATTGAACGGGAAATATCTCATTTCCTCCGCTCGCAATGACAGTTTTCTATCATTTCGCTAGTTTTCGGTCAGTTACTAAGTAGTCCATTTCAGAATTATTTGTCGGGTTATGGAAAAAGTAAAAGTTTGTAGTCCAGCCTTCAGGCTGAAATTAGCAAGCCACGTGGGATGTTTGCTATCCAACGTGGCAAGCTAAAGCTTGAACTACAAATAAGAAACCCCACATGTACTTATGAAATGGAGCACTAGGTTTTTTTGTTCGGCAAGGAAGATGGCTCGAAAGCCAAACCGTGCTTTTGTAACAAGCGGTGCACATTCTGCCGGGACATGCCACAACCCCTGGCCATGGCGCTGATATTTCCGTTATAAAGCTGCAATGCTTGAGTGAGAAATTGCTTTTCAAAAAGATTTAACAGATAATCGCGTGATTCTGCAAAATCCGTGCTGGCAATCGGCAGGCTTTCTTCACGGGTCTTTACAGATGACAAGTCAGAAAAGGCTTCGGCAAGAATAACCGGTCCCCGGGTCAACATGACGGCCCGCTCGACAAGGTTTTCCAGCTCCCGAATATTACCGGGGTAGGAATAGGATTGCAGTAAATCCAAAGCGTTATCGGAGAAACCCCGGATGTCCTTTTTCAGCTTTTGATTGTAGCGCTCGAGAAAATAGTGGGCCAGCATGAGGATGTCTTCATGACGATCCCGCAACGGAGGCAGCTCGATGACCACAACGTGAATGCGGTAGTATAAATCTTCACGAAAAGTACCCTCGTTGACTTTTTTTCGCAGCTCCTGATTTGTGGCCGCAATAAAACGGGCCTCGACCGGAATGGTGCTGTGGCCACCCACTCGCTCGAATTCACGCTCCTGCAAGACCCTGAGAAGCTTTTGCTGCAGGTTCGGTGAAAGATCCCCGATCTCGTCCAGAAAAATAGTCCCTTTGCGGGCCACTTCAAACTTGCCCGGTTTGCGCTCCACGGCGTTTGTAAACGCTCCCTTCTCATGGCCAAACAGCTCCGATTCCAGCAGGGTTTCCGGCAGCGCCGTACAGTTGATGGCCACAAACGGCTCGTCAGGAAATTGGCTGTTAAAATGAATCGTTCGTGCCGCCAGCTCCTTTCCGGTGCCGCTTTCACCCAGCAGGAGAACGGAGGTGTGATTGGGCGTCGTTGCAATCGAGCCGATCATTTTATATGCCTGTTGAATGGAACGACTGTTTCCGATCAGTTGATGGCGGTTTGTCACATCGGCCTCAAAGCGGACAGTCTTTGCCGGAGGGACCTGCCGGCTTGCCAGTCCCTCCCGGATGGCTTGCCGGATTTTGGGCAGCGATAGAGGTTTGGTCAGGTAATCGAATGCGCCTTGTTTCATGGATTTTATGGCATTCTGAACGTTCCCTTCGCCGGTAATCACAATCACCGGCACGGTCTCATCCATGGATTTTATCTCCCGCAGAGCCTCATGGCCATCCAGATGAGGCATGTTAATATCCATAAAAATGAGATCAGGCTTTTCCGTCTCGACCACTTTTAATGCCTCGCGGCCATCCCTGGCTTCGAGCCAGGCATAGCCATCCTTTTTTATCATTTCCCGGAATGCGAATATGATCTTTTCGTCGTCATCAACGACCAGTATCTTTGCCCGGCTCATTTTTGCTCCTGCGTTTTGACAGGCAAAAAGAGAGAGAATTCGGTTCCCTTTTGCGGTGAGCTGGTTACCCGGATGACGCCGCCATGTTCATTAACCGTCCGTTTTACCATCGAAAGCCCCAAACCCGTGCCGCTGGAGCTGGTGGTAAAAAAAGGATCGAATATCCTGGAAAGGTTCTCCTGTGGAATTCCCCGGCCGGTATCTTTGACCCGGATCAAAACCCAACGAATGCCCTCAGCCAATCTCACGTCGGCTCTATCACCGATCTCTTGAAAAACTCCCTCATTTTGAAAAGCCTTCCCGGCGCCAAACTCATCAAAGGATGTTGTTAGCGTTCGGATGCGGGTTGTCACCAAAATCTCCCGTGGTCGTTTTGGCTCGTCCACCTGGGCAATGGCCTGGATAGCATTCAATAACAGATTAATGAACGCCTCCTTGAGCCGCAGCGGATCTATTCGCATTTTCGGAAGATGTGCGGCCAATCGTCTTTTGAGCGTAATGCCGGAGCGCACCACCTGTTGCTCCACAAACTTTAAGCTCTCTTCTACCACTTGCGTGAGACTGTTCAAACCAAACACCAGAGGCGATGGCCGCGAAAAGTTGAGCAGTTGTGAAACCACCTTTTCCATGTGATTGATCGAGCTGAGGGCGACACCAAGAGATTCCTTTTCGGATAACGAGAGGTTTTGCGACTCTTGTTGAAGCTCCATAATCATCTTGACAGAAGTGAGGGAATTGCGGAATTCATGAGAGATCATGGCGCTCATCTGCGCCACGGCCGCCAGTTTCTCTGTTTGAATGGCCTGTTTTTCGAGGCTCTTGCGCCGGGTAATATCAAATCCGAGCTCCAGGATGTTTTCGGAGCCGTCGATATCCGTGAAAAAATAATCATGGACTTGATAGAACGCTCCGTCTCCAAAGCTCCTTTCCCGTTCCAAAGGCTGCCTTGTCTCAAAAATGCCGTGTCTATGACATACCGGGCACGGCGTGGAACGGCCAAACAATGTCTCGTAACAGGGCTTGCCTACGGGGTCATCGAACCGCTCGCGAAAGTGCCTGTTGGCAAATTTGATGACATAATCCTTTCCACACAGGTAAACGTAAGCGGGGATTTCTTCCAACAATGAGTAGAACCGCATTCTTTCGGTGACCAGCTCTTTCTGAGCTTTCTCCCTTTCAATCATCTCGGTTTGGAGCGCTTTGTTAGCCTTGACCAACTCCTCTGTACGTTCAGACACACGGATTTCCAACTCATCGCGAGATTTGCGCAGCTCTTCTTCGCTATCACGCAGCTTTTGTTCGGTGACCTTTTGTGGCGTTACGTCAAAGAGGGAAAATACCAATCCCTTTACCTTGCCCTGGTCGGCTAACACGGGGACCAGCATCCAGTCCCAATAAGTCGTGCCCCATTCCGGGTGATCGGGAAACTCGAACGGTTTGGCGTAAAAGCGGACCGGCTGGCCCGTGTCACGAACCCTACAAAAAATGGCCTCATTCTCTTCGTGCGGGAACAACGCGAAATGGTTTCGGCCAATCAGCTCCTTTTCCGTATAATCCGATCCTTTGCAGTAAGCCGAATTGGTCAGGATAAAGTTGAACTCCGGATCGAGATAAGCTAACATGGCATGTGTATTTTCCATGATGGTGGACAAAATATCTCTTTCATGATCCAGGGTTGCGGCAAGATGCCCGGCCCGGTCGCGTTCGGTCAACGTCTGCTCTAATAACTGTCCCCGCTCTGTTTCCCAATGGTTACGCTCGGTCACGTCCTCCCAGGCGAGGACGATGCCATCCTGCCACTTTGCAGCCCGCATCCTCAAGATCCTCTCGTGTCCACCGCAAAAGTCCGGGTAATGAAATTTTTCATCTTCCCAAAGTTCTCCTGTTTCTACCACATGGCACAAGACATCGAATAAACCGGCGTTCTGTGGCCGTGGAAACAGACTGTGTAGCTGGCATCCGATAAAGCTCTCGTTCTCACGCCCGGCGGCTTTGATACCTTCCCTGT
>METF01000283.1:7880-9133 GCA_001771235.1 Candidatus Zhuqueibacterota bacterium RBG_16_48_16 | reverse complement strand
CGAACCAATCGAAATTAGCATAATTCGTTGATGGCTTGCCTTGCGAGCCGGCATACATGCCAAAAAAAGCTCCGACAAATCCTCCGGCCACTTCGGTACTGAGCACCTTGCCATCCACCGATTCGGCTAATTTTTTCCAGGAGCCTGGCGTTGTGGCGTAGTAAAAATCATAATTGCCTGCCCTGGCTTCGATTTTCAGGTACAGCGGTTTTTCACCATCTTCAGGAGCCAATGCGATTTCAGCAAGTATGTTCTCATGATTCTTCAACTGCACTGTCGCTGTGCCATTGACCAATGTCTTGCCGAGATAATAATAGTGCGTCTCATTTTGAAAAGCGATGATACCGGCCGTCTCATTTTCTGCATTGGGAGTAAAGTCCAAGGCGAGCGATGCACCACAATGAAGATGCTGCTGCCTGCGGCCGATAAAAGAGGGATTGGCTTTTTCATAAATCATTTCAGGGCGCAGTTGCAAGCTCAACCTGCCGGGGGAGCGCGTCAGGCTGTACCACTCCTCCCTGAGCGTGCGCAGGAACATCCAGTAAAGCGCCAATGTGTCGGCATCGAATTCATCCCGTAAGGTAAAGTTGCCGTTCAGCGGATATGTGTCCAGTTGATGCGATGGGAGATCCGGCCCCTGATAGGAATATTGCACCTCCTCCGCATCGGGATTGATCACCGGCCAGCCGTCCGTCCACCGCACCGGCGCCATGAAGGTTTCCCTTCCGGTATTAAAGAAATAGGAATCATAAGGCCGGCATCCTAAAAACACGGCCCACCATTGGCCGTTCTGCGTCTCGACCAAATCGGCGTGGCCGGTGCAGGTGATCGGATTCTCTCGCTTTGGATCGAGGTGACGCTGCGTTAAAATCGGATTCGCGCTGTAACTTGCATAAGGCCCGGTGACGTCGGTTGCCCTGAAAACCACTTCGGAATGGTCATAGCCGGTGCCGCCTTCCGCAGCGATCAAATAATAAAAGCCGCCCTTTTTGAAAATATGCGGCCCTTCGATCCAGATGGGCTTTTGGCTGATGTCCGTCCCACCGTTTACCACCAGTATCCGCGGCCCAACTGTCGTGAGCGACGCCGTGTCAAATCCATACAGCCACAACGCGCGGTGGCCGTCGTACAACGATCTGCCTTCCGGCGGCTCGCCGTTGAAGATGATGTAGGCCTTGCCGCCCTCATCAAAAAAGAGCGACGGATCGATGCCAACAACGTCGGGCAGCCAGGACGGATTCGACCACGGCCCG
>METF01000283.1:0-7865 GCA_001771235.1 Candidatus Zhuqueibacterota bacterium RBG_16_48_16 | reverse complement strand
GTTACGACAAAATTTCCACCACCATCGACCAGGGTGGTGGTGAGATAAAAAACGCCGCCATGATGACGAATGGCCGGTGCGAAAATACCCCGGGAAACGCCGAGGCCGTCCAGATCGAGCTGCTCCGGTCGATCCAAGACATAACCGATTTGCTGCCAGTGCAGCAAATCCCGGCTGTGAAAAATCGGCACACCGGGATAGTAAGAAAAGGTCGAGGTCACCAGGTAATAATCGTCACCGACGCGGCATAAGCTGGGATCGGGGTAAAAGCCGGCGAGGATCGGGTTGGCGTAGGTGGCACCGGTTTCAACGGCTCTTTGTCCATACGAGTTGAAGAAAAGGAAAGTCACTATCGTGAAACAGAGGCATGCGATATGTTTTTCCATGGATCGTTTTCTCCTCATACTACTCCATAAAACCAGGGGTTGAGTTTATTCAGCCTCTTACTTTTGGCATTTCGCTATTGGCTCATTCACAAGATTCTCCATCTGACTCACATGAGAATACCAAAGGCTAACGACTGAAAGTTTGTTTTCTCTTCTTTCAGCCTGACCATTTTCGTTCACTCTACAACATCTCTAGCCTTCGACTCACTACCAATTTTCCCCTGAATGAAATGCAAGAATTGACGCATAGCCTGCTCTGGTTCATCACTCAGGTGGCTGTCAATAACATTGTCTTCGCTACCGCTGTGAAAATGATGGGGAAAAGTGTCCACGACCTGCCAACGTTTATGGGGTGCATTATCGTGGCGATAGATTTTTCCATCAATAGCGCGCCGCTCCCAATGATAACTGTATCGATCCTCTAATTTTAGTGAAAACCAAACATCCAGAAAGCTACCGTCAATCAGAATAACGCGGAGCTCATTGACTCCGGGGCTAAACGCTTCCATGACGATATCCGCAAATTCTATCTCGGCAATCTCGCGCAACCTCTCAACATCCACCAGAGTCATGATAATCTTTCGAGTAGTTTCACGAGTCGATCCCGCTTGAACTCCAGATGGTCCAGACGCTGCATGTCTCGCCAGGAATCCTGTTCCTCCAGCGTGCCGTCCCGATAGCGCCCTTCCATCCCTTCGACATTGGCAACCCCATAGCGGCCGGTGATCTGAAAAATTTCAACTTTAACCTCACGAAGCTGACGCTCCAGAAGCGTATGCAAACCTTGCTTGAGCAAATCATCCTCGCTAAAGTCCAGTTCTTCAGCCACTGACCTTAATATCTCCTCATTCTTTGAGGTCATTTTTGAACTCCTATTTGCTTTCCATTTCATCCTCGAACTTGAGAAGTTTGAGTTTTGTTCGATAGAAATATAAGCAATTGAATGCAGCAATCAAGTTCCATTTTCTAAATGATGCTTACTGCCCCGTTTTATTCATCAATGGTCAATCAATTCCGATCTTTTAGCTCTATTTCAACCACCAAGTCGATTTCATCCTCATGTCCTTCAGGCAGCTTGATCACCGTTCCGTAGTCATTACCGGAATAGTCCAATTTATTCGGGCTTTGATAAAGTGTAACGGATGCGATCTCTTCGTTCAGATCGGGCAAAAAGATGCGGTCGTCTACCTGGCTCAAAACATGGACAAACACCTTGTTGCCTTTTTGCGTCGTTACACCCCAATCTCTAGGCGCAACCGGCCCGCCCCTGGTGCCATAAATCGTTTCGCCGTATCGCGCCATCCATTTGCCAACGACTTTTAAGGTATCGACAAATTCCGTTTGTATTTTGCCGTTGGGCATGGGACCGATATTCAGCAAAAAATTGGCATTATTGCCAGCCGCTTTGACCAGGTATTGAATCAAGTTCCTGGAGCTTTTAAAACGATAGTCGGTGATGTTAAAACCCCATGACCGGTTCATGGTTTCGCAGGTTTCCAGGGGCAGTGTGCCTACCTCCGATTCGGCGCTGTGGCCGGCCGTGTTTTGGCCCGGCAGATCTTTTTCGAACATCTGGAAATCCTCTCCCGGCTTGGGCGCGCGGTGGTGATTGCTGCCGATCAGGCTGGCTGGTTGCAGGCGGTGAATCAATCCATAAGTTTCATCCAGCTTCCAGTTCGCGTCCTTTTTGTCCCACCAGCCGTCGAACCACAGGCCGCCGATCTCTCCGTAATTTGTCAGCAGCTCCGCCAGTTGGCCGTTCATGTATTTCAGGTAACTGTCCCAGTCACCCGCATCCGCTCTGCCCGCATATTGGCCCGTGTAGCCGCGCGGATAATAGTCATTATGATTCCAATCCAATTGTGAATAATAGAAAAACAGCTTGATGCCCTGCTTGTGGCATTCGTCGGCCAGCAATTTAAGCACATCCTTGCCATAAGGAGTGCGGTCGGCGATGTCCCAGTCGGTTAACTTTGAATCGAACATACAAAAACCGTCGTGATGCTTGCTGGTGATGGTGATGTATTTCATCCCCGCAGACTTGACCATCGCCACCCATTCGGCCGGATCGAATGCCACAGGATTAAAGAGCGGCGGAAGTTTTTCACAAGTTTTCTTTGTCATCTGTTTGTTCTGCATGACCCATTCGCCATCCCCAAGAACGGAATAGACACCCCAATGGACGAATAATCCGAATTTGGCGTCCTGAAACCATCCCCTGGCATCGAGATTTTCGCGGGTCGGTTGATAATTACCCTGGCCGCAGACCTGACTAAAAAACAGCATCAGGCATACAAAGCTTATGGCAACATTTTTCATCAGAATTCTCCTTTTTCAATAGGCGTAAAGTTAAGCTTCTGCTTATTAAGATGCTACTCGAGTGGCTCAAGGTGAACAATAACATCCAGAATATTGAGCTGGCTTTCGACGAGCGTTCGTTTCACCTGCATTGAAATTTCATGTCCCTGCCGTACGGACATGTCCGGATCGACTAGTATATGCAAATCCACATGCAGATTCGAGCCCAACCTGCGGGTGCGGATTTTATGAACGTCTCTCACGCCCTCTACATTCATGGCATGCCTTCTAATCGCATCTTGCTCCATGCTTGAAGCGCCGCGATCAGTAAGCTCCGAAAGCGAAGGATGAATGACATCCCAGGAGATTTTAAGAATAAAAAGAGAAATAATAATAGCGCCAATATGATCCACAAACGCCCAATCAGGCCGGATCAGGGAGATCGATACGGCAATAAGCGCCGGCAGCGAGCTCAGGGCATCGGAGCGGTGGTGCCAGGCGTTGGCCACAACGGCGCTGGACTTCACCCGTTCTCCAACCTGAACCGTCCGCCGATAGAGCCATTCTTTTACCATGATGGAAATAAAAGGGCCAATCAATGCGATGACGGACGATGGTCGCACATGCGATTCTCGAAGGTTGGATAGAGCCTTGAATGCAAGGCTTGCGGCAACACCGGCCAAAGCCAGGCCGATGACTGTGGTAACCATTGCCTCAATTCGCAGATGGCCGTAAGGATGTTCCTCATCCGGCGGCGCGGACCAATACTTGACGCCGAAAATCACCGCAAAATCCGTTGCCAGATCCGACACGCTGTGTACCGCATCGGCAATCACCGCCTGGCTGGAACCAAGTATTCCGACCACAAATTTCACAGCCGAAAGAGCGAGATTGCAAAAGATACCGATCAGGGTAATTCTCTTTACTTCACGAATTTTATATAAATCCGGGGAACCGGCCATCCCGATCTCCTGGTGAGAAGATGAATGACTCACCTATTCGTCAAGTATTCGCCCATGATGGCGTGATGATATCTCAATGTCATTTTGAGTCTGAACACGAGCTATTCAATTTGAAAATTTGCTGTCTGTGAATCTCCCTGCCATTTATGTTGACATTCACCGTGAGGCCCTTTTGCGGATTCACATTGCTCAATGTGATATAGAGAGTGCCGTCATCGGCAAGGGAAACCGTCTGGCTGATGGCAGGAATGGATTGACCTGCATAGGTATAATCCTTAGAAGTCAGCGTTATTCAATAATTAAGGCTACCTGAAAGTAATTATTTACCGCTCCAAGAAGTTTTGTTTTTACGTAATAAGAATCGCAAAACATCGTGAAAGCAAAAAACTCATGGTTAGGTACATTAAATTCGTCAAATAACAAGATATCTCCCTTTCTTAAATAAGGAGCCAAACTGGTAAGGGCAAAAAGTGTAGAAGTGAACAAGTCTGCGTCCAGATGGATAATTTTTCTTTTTCCATTCTCCATATTATGAGTGGAAAGAAAATCAGGAACAGTATCCTGGAATAGCCCTTTTGCAAATTCTACTCTTGAATCGTCAATAATAGGAATATCAGCCGCCATGTTGCCCTTGTTATAAATCCCCCAGTTTTCCGGTAGTCCTTCAAACGTATCAAATCCGAAAAATTTACTTTCGTTATGAGTACATTCACTTGACCACCATTTGAAGGAATGTCCACCGGATACACCGAATTCCAAATAGTCGAAAGCTTCATTTTTTAGATTTAATTTGTCTACAATATGTTGGTAGAGTTGATAGCGTTTTGAATAATCTCTTTTGGATGAATAAAAGTCGTTCAAAATAGTTTTCCTATCTTGATTGGCAACCCATCTTGCAAGAGTCAACATATTAGAGGTCATCAATAGAGGTTGTTTCAGCCAGCCCAAAAAAACATGAGGTCTCATGAGTAAAATAAGTCCCTTTAGGACTGCATTGATTTTTATAATCGTTCTTTTCATTTGCCTTGCTTATAACTCTGCGAACAACGGACACAGATAAGAAAATTGGATGAATTATGCAAGCGAAAAACAGGCATTGCTTCTGGTTTTTGGATACTGGTCACTGGCTGCTGGCTGTTCCTGGTTGGTGTTCTCTGGTTGTGCTCCTGATTGTCAACCGCGAACCGGACACCGTGAGTTAGCAACCAAAAGCCAGCAACCAGGAACGAGTTAGTCTATTTCACCAGCACAATTTTCTTCGCTCCGCTTCTATCGCCCCCTGCTTCGAGAACATAAAAATAAGTGCCGCTGCCTAAATGGGATGCGTCAAAATGAACGGCGTATTTCCCTTCAGGCTGATGCTCACTGACCAGGGTCTTTACTTCCCTGCCGAGAATATCGAATATTTTCAAGCGAACGAGCTGCGGAGTATAAAGAGTGTAAGAAATCGTCGTCAATGCATTGAAGGGATTGGGATAGGCATCGTACAGATCAAAAGTCATCGCTGTCGCTATATCATGTTGTTGGACAGAAGTGATGTCCGATGCTGTTTTGAATTTCAAACCCCATATCCGGTTGCCGTCGAAATTCGGATTGGTTTCCGGCTCGCATAAGTTCAGGCTGAAATCGTAACGCCCGTACTTTTGCAGCGCTTTGACCAGCAAGGTATTCTCTCCGGCCTTGACAGGCGCTTTGACTTTTACACTGTAACACTGGCCATCGGAAAAGGAACGGGTGCCTTGATACGTGTAAGCCGCAACACCATTGATATAAATAATCAAGGCGTCATCCGATCCCACCCACAATTCGGCCTCCTGATCTTTTGGCGCATCAAAATAGCTCAAGGCATAACTAACGACATAATCACCGGAGGAGAGAGCGAAATAATTCCGCAAATCAATGCGGTCATCGGTGAAGTAGATCGGCTCGCTCCAGCCGTCCTGGCCGGCGACGGGCCTTACGCCTGCTTCGTTGTCGATAAATGGGTAATTGATCGCATCGTCAATCCCCTCGGTGCCATAGGGCCCCTTCAACAACCAGACGCGGTTGGTTTGGCCGAAATCGCCTTCAGCGGCTGGGGTCTTTATGAATTTCTTTTTCGTCTGATCAAGATCGGCGCCGACGATGTAAATGTCATCGGGATCATTGGTGCCCAGGCCGACTCTTTCGGCCAGGGTAATGTGCTCGATGTCATCGGGATTCAGGCCCATCAGCCGCGTGCACACATGATCGACGGCGACCGGATCGGCGCCGGCAACGATGGTGTTCATTCGCACCAGGTTGGTAATCACGCCGCCCGATCGGCTGGCTGTTTTCTCCCGCTCCAGGCAGGCAATAGCGTCGACGACGGCGTACTTGATCTTTGCTAAGCTGCACAAATCGACGATTTCCTTATCCTTCCAATATTTGGGCGCCTGGGCCGAGTGGATAAGCTTGTGTCGATAACCGTCCTGCGGCGTCCCGGCGGTTTTTGAAAATCCATAGATGGTGGATGGGGCCAAGCCGATCTGGTTTTTTAGTGCAACAGTAATTCCCGGCTCGTGAATTTTCATCACCGGCACGGTAATAAAGACATCGGCATCGAGCACGTCTTTATGGATAAAATACGTGCCGCCCTGGGGACTGGCCTGGACGCCTCCCGGCACTTCCACTTCGACGAGGTCCTGCCACGGATTTTCCGCCGGTGAGCCGTTCAGGTTGGAGAAACGAAGATCGATGCCTGCCAAATACGGATCGGTCAATAATTCCTGGTAGCCGGCGGCATCCCAAATCTTTTCCCAAACCGGTGAGCTGTATTTGGATTGGTACTTCATCTCGTAATCCATGGGCCGGGGCGAACCCTCGCCAACGACGATGCGCATATTGCCGTGATCGATTTCGTCGATGATTTTTATGAGTGCTTTCACCACCCGCACGTCGGTCACTTCGCCGGAGCCGGGCGGCTCGGGATCGACGATATTGGGCTTGATCAGCACCATATCGCCGGATTCGATCACCCAGTCGAATCCGCCGGCCAGCTCGATGGCTCTTCTTACCATGCTTTCGATCTCATCATAAGTTATGGCCGCATCGGTTATCGGGATCGGATGCGGCAGCTCAGGATCATCGGAACGCACGATGGCCACCTTTGTTGAGGCCGAGGTCATTGCATCGAACGCACTGAGTGGTTTGAAGGAAGGGTAAGGCGACCAACTGTGTCTCTCCGCCTGGCTGAAATCCCAATAGAGCCAAACGGACAAAACAACGACAACGAGAAAAATTCTCAAAACAATTTTTGCGGACATGCTTGATCTATCCTCCATTCTTACATCACTTGGGTCTTTCCAAAAGTCAGGGAGAAATTCCAAACGTCAAGCACCAATAAACAAATAATATTCAATGACCAATTTTCGAATGCCAGACAACTCTCCATTTTGGTCATTGATCATTAGAATTTGGATATTATTTGTGATTTGCAGCTTGGGATTTGGTGCTTTAGCTGCTTCATTTGATTAAGCAGTTACCACACAACAATATCTACAATCTCAACAGCAAAAATCCACCAAGAAAAGCACCGGCGATCATGAAGACAAAATACAAAATGAAAATCTTAAATCCCAGGATAGATTTATAAACATACATAGTTTCCAGCTTGGTCGACGGCCCGGCGATAAAAAAAGCCAGCACGGCGCCTTTGTTCATGCCCATCTCACTTAACACCTGGACGAGGGGAATGGCCGCGCCGCCGCAACTGTAAAAGGGCACGCCCATGGCCACAGCGACGATGAGACTCGTGCTCGCCCGGGCGCCGAGAATCCGGCTGATAACCTCCGCGGGAACCAACGCTTTGACCGCCGCGCCGAGCAAGAGCGCCATGACAAAATACCTGCCCAGGAAAAGCAGGCTTTTTTTAAATTCGTTCCACAACGGCCGAGCATCTTTTGGTTCCGGAGCCGCAAAGGACGGAAGAAGGCTCTTGCGCATGAAGAATCTCGCTAAAAAGCCCGCCCCGACTGAAAGTGCAAAAGCCGAAATAACCCTGGCCAGGGCGATGTCCGCGCCGAGCTGAGCCCAGGTGAGATAAAAGATTCCGGGATTCATCAGCGGCGAGGAGACCATAAAGGCGGCCACGGCGCTGAAAGGAAGGCCGGTGGCCAGCAGAGAAATGCCCAGCGGAACGGCGATGTATGTAGGCAGCGGCGATAACAGACCGATGACAGCAGCGATGAAAATAGCTACG
>METF01000282.1:4229-18322 GCA_001771235.1 Candidatus Zhuqueibacterota bacterium RBG_16_48_16 | reverse complement strand
TTTCAAAGCACAATTATCCTGCCAATAATTATTCTGACATATAATTTCAAGCAGGAAATCTTTCAGTATAGCTAAACTTTCGCTGTAGTAATAATTACTCTGCGTGATTGTCATTCTCTTGAGAATCTTTGTAATTGTGTAATCGTATCCGCTGAGCGGCATTTTTCAGGAGGAATTTCCATATCCGTTTGCATTTTGTCTTAATTTGTGAACACTTGACAAAGATTCCCAAAGGAATGACATCCCTCTTTTTATTAAATGGAATTGGTAGACTGTTATTGGACTTGTAGCTTTCGTTGTAGTACTAGTTACGGGGTTGTACTTCATGCATCGACGTGCTGCTTGTTCGATTGATAACGTTTTAACCGGAAAATAGAAAGTCTCCCTCCATGCATGTTTTGCTCCTGACCCAGCATACCGAATTGCCCGGCGGCATTGCCAACTATTTTAAAAGCCTGCAAAATAAATTTCAAAAAAACCTTTACTATTTTATCACCGGCTCACGCGACGCCGACGAACATAAAATCGGAATAGTCTGGCGACTTTTTTCCGATTATTTCAAATACACGCGAATTGTCTGGCATTACGATCTCATCCACTTGAACACGTCGCTGAGGGTCAAATCCGTTTTTCGCGATGGCTTGTTCCTGCTGCTGTCCAGGGCTTTTTTTAAAAAAGTCATACTGTTCATTCACGGCTGGGACAGCCAACTGGAGAGAATACTGGAAAACCGCTTTCTTCTGAATCTCTACCGCTTTGTTTTTTTTAAAGCGAATGCCATGATCGTATTATCAAACGATTTTGAGGAAAAACTGCGCCGGTGGGGATATGTAAGGCCCATTTTTTTGTTAACCACTGTTGTGGATGACGATCTGGTGCAGGGCGTTTCTGAAAATGACATTATGCAAAAAAGTGAAAGGCTCGGAAAAATCAATATACTCTACCTGTCGCGCCTCGAAAAAGAGAAAGGACTCTACGAGACCATCGATACCTATTCTCTTTTGAAAAAAGCTCACCCGAACATCTGCCTGACGATTGCCGGCGACGGCAGCCAGGTCGAGCCGCTTCATGATTATATCCGATCACAACGATTGAATGACGTTTCTTTTATCGGCTTTGTCAAAGATGGCGCCAAAAAAAAGGCTTACCTCGAGGCCGATGTCTTTTGCTTTCCCACGTTTTATGGCGAGGGCATGCCGACCAATGTCCTCGAGGCTATGGCATTCGGACTGCCGGTGGTGACGCGCTATGCCGGTGGAATTCGCGACTTTTTTAAAGATGGTGAAATGGGCTATGCGACGGACGAATGTACTCCACAGGTTTTTGCCTCCCTGCTTGAAAAAATCGTGCTCGACAAACAGTTGCGCAAAAAGATCAGCCTGTTCAATTATCGCTACGCCCACAGGCATTTCCTCTCCTCAAAGGTCGTGACCGAGCTGGAAAGCATTTACGAATGGGTGCTCACCAGTGCATCCACCTGACCCGGACGAACCGGGACTCAATAAAATACAACCACGAATGTGCGCTATTTAGTTTAGTGCCCGAACGAAAACTATATATTTGAAAATTTGCTGTCATTGAGAGGCGTTTCCTTCGACAAGCTCAGGACAAGTTTTGCCGAAGCAATCTCCTGAACAGTAAAGGGATTGCTTTGCTCCAACTGAGCACATTGGACAAGAAATGATTCATTTCCTCTGCTCGCAATGACAGTTTTCATTTCGCTAGTTTTCGTTCAGGCACGAATTCGGATTAATCTAGGCGCACCAATTCGTGAGATTCGTCTAATTCGTGAAAATTCGCGGTTAAATTTTTTAGAATCCACTTTTGCTATATTTGTACGAAAATTGAAGACACTAAAGCTCAGGACAAATGAAAAACGCCGTTAGACTTTCCCCTCTTTTACTACTTTATTTTATCGTCGTTCTGTTCACAGCACGGGGCGAATTCTGGCATGATGAAATCCGTTATGTGAACTATGCGACGAATATAACCAAAGGGTACTATTCCCCGCCGGGAGAAATACATCTCAAAAACGGACCGGGTTACCCGCTCCTGCTCGCGCCGTTTGTATTGTTTCATATCCCCTGGCTGGCTGCCCGGCTGGTCAACGCCGTGTTCCTTTTCCTCGCTGTTTTTTACCTGTTCCTTATGGCCAAAGTGTATGCCAGAGAGCGGTGGGCCTTGACTGCCGCCTATATCTTTGGCTGTTACCCGCCCTTCCTTCGCTTTTTACCCGTTCTCATTACGGAGATTTTTTCCGTCTTTTTGGTCAGCGGTTTTGTTTATCATATCTGCCGCTCCTCTGACAAAAAGAACGGTACCCGCTGGCATCCGCTTTTTGCCGGACTCTATTTGGGCTGGCTGAGCTTAACAAAGGTATTTTTTGGCTATGTCATCGTGTGTGGCGGCGCCCTCTATCTTATGGCAACGCTGTTAAAAAAACGGCCGGCTATCAGCCGGGTTTTTATACCCTACATCATCGCGCTCTTTTTGAGCATGCCTTACCTTTTTTACACATATCATCTGACGGGCAAATTTTACTATTGGGGAACGGTCGGCGGCATGTCCCTTTATTGGCTTACTTCTCCCTATTCCGGTGACCTGGGAGACTGGCAATCTTTTGACCGGGTGAAGACCGTGCCCGAGCTGGCTGAAAACCACCTGGCGTTTTTTACTGATATCGAAGGCCGTTCCGAAGTGGAGCAGGATGAAGCTTTCAGGGCAAAGGCAATAGAGAACTTTAAGAGCCATCCCGCCAAATTTTTCAAAAACTGGCTGGCAAACTGGGGGCGTCTCTTTTTCAATTACCCCTATTCGTATACTCTGCAAAAGCCGGACCCATTTCTGTATATCATTCCAAATGCATTCCTGCTGATGCTTGTTTTGGGTTCATTATTTCCGGCAGTTGCACGCTGGTCAAGCATACCGTTCGAATTTATATCACTGGCTTGTTTTGCGGTAATGTCAATCGCCGGCATGTCATTGCTCAGTGCGTATGGCCGGTTTTTACTGCCGATGGTCCCCGTTTTTGCCGTATGGATTGTTTTTGTCTACCTGAACCTGGTTAAGATAAGGATATCCGGATGAAGATTTCTATCGTTATGCCTTGTTACAACGAAGCGGATACCATTGACGAGATCGCCAGATCTGTCCTCAGTGTACCTGTTGCGTTGACTACAGAGCTGATCATCATCGATGATTTTTCTACGGATGGCACAAGGGAGGTTTTGCAGCGCCTTGCGGCTGATGATGAGCGGATTCGTATTATCTACCAGGATCAGAATCAAGGAAAGGGAGCTGCGCTTCACAGTGGTTTCGAGGTAGCCACCGGCGATGTGATCATTATTCAGGATGCCGATCTCGAATACGATCCGAATGACTACCATAAACTGCTCAAACCCATTCTGGATGGCAAGGCCGACGTCGTTTACGGTTCCCGGTTTATTGCCGGCGATTCGCACCGGGTGCTTTATTTTTGGCATTCCGTGGGAAATAAATTCCTGACCTTTCTGTCCAATGTATTCACCAACCTGAACCTGACGGATATGGAAGTGTGTTATAAGGTTTTTAGAAGAGAGGTATTAAGCCGGATGAAGCTTGCGGAAAAACGTTTCGGATTTGAGCCGGAATTTACCGCCAAAATCAGCCGTCAGGATGTGCGCATTTATGAAGTCGGTATTTCCTATTTCGGCCGCACCTATAAAGAGGGGAAAAAGATCAACTGGAAGGACGGTGTTCGTGCGGTTTACGTCATTCTTAAATACGGCTTGTGTCGCTGGCTATAAGTGCTTGTAACTTGATCATAGGGTAATTTGGCTGTTTTTTTACAGCCGCCTGAGAAGCAGGATCAAAATGAAGTGACTTGAGTTAGGAGTGGCTTGAGTTATACCCACTCAAGGCACTTTAAAATAGCTGAGTTTCCATCGGTCAAGTTACTCTATCAGAACATTCTTAATGATCTTGTCTTTAATTATCCTGTCATTTATTATTCTGGCTCTAATTATTCTCACTTTTTATAAAGGCTGGGTATTTTGATCACCTGTGATCGGATACGACATCTTTCGCTTAAAAGCAGTTGACATTCGGAGCAAAATTCTCTATATTTTCCCGCTTTGAATGCGAGAGTGGCGAAATTGGCAGACGCGCTAGACTTAGGATCTAGTGTCCTCACGGACTTGGGGGTTCGAGTCCCCCCTCTCGCACTTGACTTCAATCAAGTCCGTTATTTTTCACTCCGTGTGGAACGATAATCGGCGAGTAGGAACCGGGCGGAGTTTTGGTTTATACTCGGCGATTTTTTTTATATACCGTTTTGCAGGGTATTTTGACGCGCCTCATCCCGGAACAATTGTAATTGCATTTATTGACAGAAAGGATCTACTTTTGGAGTACACAGTTCATGTCGAAGATAATTGGCATACCGAGATTCATGTAACGGTCAAGGACGAAAAGATACAATCGCAGCTTGACGAGAAATACCAGTCTTATCAAAAGCGGGCAAAAATTGAAGGCTTTCGGGCCGGCAAGGTACCTCGCTCACTCCTTAAAAAAATGTTTGGCCAGTCGATCGAGCGCGAAGTGTTTGGGCCGTACTATACCAGCGCTTTAAAAAGTGCCATTAAGGAAAATGAGCTGGTGCCGATAACCTCACCCGAGCTGGAAGACATAAAATTTGATAAAACTGCCGGATTGACTTTTAAAATTGTTTTCGACCAGAGGCCCCGGTTCGAAGTGGCCGGTTATGAAGGGATGCCTGTAGAGAAAATAGTATACACAGTTGGCGAAGATCGGGTGAACGCCGCGCTGGAAGCTCTCCGCGATCGAAATGCGATGGTTTATATGGTGGATGGAGAGGCTCAAAAAGGGCATTTGGTGATCGTCGATGTTCAGGAGGTAGACCGAACCGGGGTGCCCATTCTCGGCACGAAAGCGGAAAATCAGTTTATCAGGTTAAGCGAAAATGATGATGATCCGTGGACCCAACAGCTTTTGGGCGTAAAGCCAGGGCAAGCTCGCAATGTGCTCATTGTAGAGGAGCAAGAAAAGTCCGACCTTAAAATCGACAATCGCGAGCCGGCACGCAGAGAAGCTATTTACCGGATCGAGGTTAAGGAAATCAAAGAGCGAAAATTGCCCGAGCTTGATGACGATTTTGCCAAGGACGTGGGAGATTATGAAACATTGTCAGAGCTGAGGGATGATCTAAAGGAAAAATTGACCAGGCAGGCCGAATCGGAGGCCGCTTCTTTATTCAGGCGGGCGCTGGCAGACGAGCTCATCAAGCGGATCGATTTTAAGGCGCCGCCTTCGATAGTGGAGGGTTATCTCAAAGCCGTCATCGATGAATATAAAAGCAAAAATAAAGGCAAGGCGGACCTGGAAAAAGGGCTGCGGGAGTATTATAAAAGTATCGCTATTCGCAATATTAAATGGCAGTTCATAAAGGACAAGTTTATTTTCGAAGAAAATATAAAAGTTACGGAAGACGAGATCGAGATTAAGCGAAAAGAATTAGCAGCGCCAAAGCAAACAGCCGCCAAGACTCGGCTGCCGGCTCAAGATGACAAGGCGCTGAAGGAGAAAATAGAAGACATGCTCTTAGAGGAAAAAGTGTACGCTATTCTTGAGAAAAAAGCGCAGATTTCGGAAGTCAAAAAGCCTTATGGAGAAATAGAAGAGGAGGGGGTGGAGGAATTATAAGTGTTGCATATTATGATGAAAGTTCTATTTTTTAGGCTGTTTCTTATAGATGCTGGTCTGAAAACACGTTGGTCAATTTATTAATGTTGAGGTGATTTATGGCGTTGGTTCCAATCGTTATCGAGCAAACAGGACGGGGGGAACGAGCGTATGATATTTTTTCACGGCTGCTCAAAGAACGAATCGTTTTTCTCGGCACGGCTATAGATGATACGGTGGCGAGCCTGTCTATCGCCCAATTGTTGTTCCTGGAAGCGGAAGATCCGGACAAGGATGTTTACCTCTATATAAATTCGCCCGGCGGTTATATCTCCTCGGGAATGGCGATCTATGATACCATGCAATACATCAAGCCGGACGTCGCCACGATCTGCATGGGCCAGGCATCGAGCTTGGGAGCTCTTCTTTTGGCGGCAGGCGCCAAAGGGAAACGGTCGGCGTTGCCACATGCCCGGATCATGATCCATCAACCGTTGGGAGGGGCTCAAGGCCAGGCGAGTGATATCGAGATTCAGACAAAGGAAATACTCATCATGCGAGAACGGCTTAACGAAATTCTCGCCTTGCACACGGGCCAGGATATTAAAAAGATCCAAAAAGACACGGATCGCAACTTTTTTATGAGTGCTGAAGAAGCAAAAGCCTACGGGATTATCGACGAGATCATGCTTCAACGCGGAGCAAAGAAGGGGGAGAAGAAACAAAAATAGGTAAGGGATCGATCTATGGACAAAAAGCCCGGTGAAAATCGACGATTGGTGATCTGCTCCTTTTGCGGCAAGAATTCAAATCAAGTGGATACCATTGTCACGGGACCCGATGTCAGCATTTGCAACGAATGTGTGGCCTTGGCCAATAAAATCATTGCAAAGGACAAACAAAAAACTCCGTTCACCTTTCAAGGCCACATCCCCACGCCCCAGGAGATCAAAAACGAGCTGGATTCTTTTATCATCGGCCAGGAGCTGGCTAAAAAAACGATCTCCGTGGCTGTTTACAATCACTATAAGAGGATAGAGAACCAGGTCGTCGATAATGATATTACCTTGGAAAAAAGTAATGTCTTGTTGCTTGGGCCGACGGGCACGGGCAAAACGCTTATTGCCCAGACTCTTGCCCGTTTTCTGAAAGTGCCTTTCACCATAGCCGATGCGACGACGTTGACAGAAGCCGGGTATGTCGGTGAAGATGTCGAGAATATCCTGGTACGATTGCTCCAGGCTGCCGATTACAAGGTTCAGCGGGCTGAAATCGGTATTGTTTATATTGACGAGCTGGACAAAATTGCCCGAAAGGGTGGAAACCCATCGATTACCCGGGATGTGTCCGGAGAGGGCGTTCAGCAGGCGCTGTTAAAAATTTTGGAGGGGACTATAGCCGCCGTGCCGCCCAAGGGCGGGCGCAAGCATCCGGAAATGGATTTTATAAATCTCAATACAAAGAACATTCTGTTCGTCTGCGGTGGTGCGTTTGACGGCTTGGAAGGCATTGTTGCCTCACGGATTGGCAAGAAAGAATTGGGTTTTGGTGCGGACATTGAGAAAAACAAAAAGAATCGTAAAGATGTTCTCCGCCATGTCGAGCCGGAAGACTTGTTGCAGTACGGGTTAATTCCGGAATTAATTGGCCGGCTACCCGTACTGGCCACCCTGGATGAGCTGGACGATGCGGCGCTCCTGAAAATTCTCACCGAGCCGCGAAATGCCCTGGCCAAGCAATACCAGGAATTGTTCAAAATGGACAACGTCGAGCTGGTCTTTGATGACGATGCTTTCAAAGCGATCGTTGCCGTCGCTAAAAAGAGAGGCACCGGTGCACGAGGGCTGCGCTCGGTAATGGAAAGCGTTATGCTCGATATCATGTACAGCTTGCCATCCATGAAGGATATCGAATACTGCGGAATTACCAAACAAGTTGTCCAAAAACAAAAACCGCCCATCTTGAAAAAAGGCCGGGTCAAGAAATACGAGTCTCGTGAAATTCGAGAAAATGCCGCATGAGTGATCACAATATTCTCATATAAACCACCTTATTTTTTCTTTAAAAACCTTAGTAGCAGCCAACATCGTGAAATCCCACCTTATTATTTGCAGAGAATGAGGTAATAAGGTTACAATGTGGTGATGATTATTTTTCTACTAAGGTTAAAAAGACAAAAATAAGGTTTTAATATATGACAATTAATTAACAGTATGAAAATCACCTCAGCAGAATTCATCAAATCCGTTGCCAGTCTCGATCAGCTTCCCAAAGACGGATTGCCTGAAGTCGCCTTTGCCGGTCGATCCAACGTCGGGAAATCGAGCTTGTTAAACACGCTGCTTAATCGCAAAAAAATGGCCCTGGTGAGCTCCACACCCGGAAAAACGAAACATTTGAATTTTTTCAAAATCAACCAGCGCTTTTATTTTGTCGATTTGCCCGGATACGGTTTTGCCCGGATATCAAAGAACACTTACAACCAGTGGAAAAACCTGCTCGATGGCTATCTGCGAACAAGCCCTCATCTAAAGCTGCTGGTTGTGATCATTGATTTGCGACACGAAATAACACCAATGGATATCGATTTGCTCACCTGGTTATCTTTTAAAAGGATTCCGTTTGTCCTCGTCGGCACGAAATCGGACAAGTTGTCCGGCAACGGACTGAGGAGACAATTAGAAATAAACAAAAAACTGGTCGCTCAATTTGGTGTGAACGAAATTCTTGATTTTTCATCGCTGACAGGGAAGGGAAGGGTTCAACTTTGGAGGGAGATCTCGAAAAGTATCCATGGAGAAGGAATTATTAATTAATTGTTGCATTAAAAAAAGAATTATTTTACATTTGACTTACTATTATTCCTTTCTAATTCTTCTATCTTAAAAGTATATGCTAATTATGCCTCTTAAAATAGCTTATACATTTACCAGTTTCTTGGAACAATCCCACTCCTTATCATTCAATCAACGCCAGGTTACAATTAAAAACCGGATCGAACATCAGTATAAGCATGCAGTGAATTAAACAGCAATAGGTATCTGAAATAATGTCTATTATCGGCATTTTAAGCATCGACTTTGGTTTGAAATACAATTCCAAAATTTGACAGCATAGCTTTAGCAAGGCTAAATTTTTCCCTTTACTTAGATTTAAAATTTCATCATATTGTTAGCAGTGCTCTGAAAAAATGTTTAAATAATTGAAAGTGTGGCGTTTTGAGTACTCGAAGAAGCCATTTTTCAAATCGCAGGCTTTGTGAAGAAATCAATAAATCGATTCACCTGATAGCAACTATAAAAGTCTCGAAGAAGGGAGGTGAGAACCGACCCCAAAATAGTGGTACAAATCTGATGTCCCTAAATACAAGACCACTTAAATCAGGAGGTAATTTCTATGAATAGTCGACTGATGGAGCTATTGGTTTTGCTAGTGGTTTTTAGCCTCGTGCCAGCAATGACTTATGCCGGTGTTACCGGAAAGATCATCGGCAAAGTCACAGACAAGGAAACGGGCGAGGCTCTACCCGGAGCAAACGTAGTCATCGAAGGTAGCAGCCTGGGTGCTGCCACTACTGTTCAAGGAGGTTTTATCATTCTCAATGTGCCGCCCGGCACCATGTCGATTAAAGCAAGCTTTATCGGCTATCGTGATGTCGTTTTCAATGAGGTGCTTGTCCACCCCGATTTGACGACAGAGGTGAATTTCGAGCTTCCGACCGAAGCCATTGAAGTTGAATCCATCGCCATCACGGCAACCCGCCCTTTAATCAATAAAAATACCACAAACACCACTCGCATTAAAACCGCAGAGGAAATTGAGGCTTTACCTGTTCGCGGCTTCCGCAGCATCATGAGCCTTGAATCCGGTGTGACGAGCGTTGGCGGCAGAATCTACGTTCGTGGTGGCCGTCGTGAAGAGATTGCCACTTACATAGATGGTGTTTATCAAAACAACCCAACGACCGGTCGCGCCTCGGGTGATATTTCCAATAACGCCATTCAGGAAGTTGTCTTCCAGGCCGGCGGCTTTAATGCGGAATACGGTTTTGCCAACTCGGGTGTTGTTCAAACGATTACCAAAAGTGGCGGAGCAAAATACTCTCTTTCAGGTGAAGTCATTACCGATGAATTCCTGAGCAAATCCGATAAAACGCTTGGCACCTATTCCTACGGTTACAATGTATACAATTTATCCTTAGGTGGTCCGATTCCCAGCCTTATGGACGGAAAAATCAAGTTTTATTTAGGTGCCGAGAGGAGATTTTTGCAGGATGCCAACCCGTCCAATTTTGCCTACCAGAAATTACTTTTAGACGAAAACGGCAATCCTCTGGATGCACAGGGAAATCCTATAACCACCGCAGTTAATGATAGCACCGGCAAATTTGTCAAATGGGATACAGAGAATGCATTCCCGGGCAAAGATGGTGCCTATAAGAGCTATCAATGGGATGAGCAGGGTATATGGCCTGACAAGTCATCATTACAGTGGTTGTGGAACGGCAACATCACCTTTGATTTTAATCCGATAGTCGTTCGTATCGGTGGCAATTCCCAGAGAGATAACCAGCGCCTACTGGCCGGATTTGCCCCAGGTGCCGACTACCAAAACACAACCGACGGCGCCGGTGTTGGCTTTTCGCTGTGGAATTCCGTCAACAATCCGAAACAGGTGAGCTGGCGAGATTCCTATCATTTAAAGGTCACGCATACGCTTGGCTCCAATACGTTTTATACGGCGCAGGTCAACTATTTCCGCGACAAGTTCACCCGCTCCAGTGTCATGTTTGGCGACTCCTTCTGGAATGTCGGCGACGCTGTTGACATCGGGCCACTGGGCACAGAGGGCGATGGTATTACCAATCCGTATATCACCCAAAACGGCTCCAAACCGATTCTGGATCAGCGCTCGGCGAATCTTTTTGCAGCGTTCGGAACGCAACCAGGCCTTTACTGGAAAGAAGATTGGCAGTTCTGGGGGGTAAAAGCCGACCTGACCCACCAGGCTGGCACAACCCATGAGATCAAAGCGGGTTTGGAATATCGCTACAATACCTATAAGAACTATGCCATAGGCGGTTATGGCGCTGCCGACTTGCACTCCCTGGCCCAAAGTTTGGCCCAGGTCGGTCCGGATTTAACGGCCGAGCAAGCCTATCAGGTCCGCTTTGTCGATA
The DNA here is from genome assembly GCA_001771235.1 of Candidatus Zhuqueibacterota bacterium RBG_16_48_16. Classification (GTDB taxonomy): domain Bacteria; phylum Zhuqueibacterota; class Zhuqueibacteria; order Residuimicrobiales; family Sediminimicrobiaceae; genus Sediminimicrobium. The sequence continues at coordinate 7,464 of METF01000282.1, read as the reverse complement.
ATTTTGGTTACGACGTGTTCGGCAATGAAAGCGGGAATTTGGGACGAAACGACGCTAAAAATCCTGTTATTGCCGCTTTCTATTTGCAGGACAAGATCGAGCTTGAAGACCTGGTTATGAACTTTGGTTTACGATACGACTATTTTGATCCCGCTTATGACGGTATCGCCGACGTAGAGCATGTTAAATATGAGCTCACGGATCAACGTGTATACGACCTCAAGGAAGAAAATTTTGTCAAGAACGACCCCTGGACAACTATAAGCCCTCGCCTGGGATTTTCTTTCCCGGTCACGGATCGAACGGTTTTTCACGCGCAATACGGAAAATTCGTGCAGACGCCCGAATTGAACAGACTTTATACCTCCACGCTCAATTATGCCTGGAGTCTGCAATCGGGTAACTTTTTCACCATGCGGAATCCCAATCTCGATCCGGTGAGAACCACAGCTTACGAAGTCGGTTTCCGGCAGCAACTGGGAACCAACTCGGCGTTGGATATTACAGCCTATTATAAAGAGATCAGGGATCACATCCGTCTGGTCAACCTGGATTTCGCCACGCCCGTACCCTATGCTATCTATCAAAACCAGGATTACGGTACGGTCAAGGGACTGGCTTTATCCTATACTCTGAGAAGAACAAGCCGAATTTCCGCCAATCTTAATTACACGCTCCAGTGGGCTGCGGGTACAGGCAGTGACGCCAATACATTTTTCAACATTGCCTGGCAGCAGGGCATTTTCCCGACTTATGTTGCTCCGCTGGACTTTGACCAAAGACACGTCGGTACGGTCAATATCGATTTGCGCACGACAAAAGACGACGTGGTACCGGAAGTTGGTTTGAACGTCTTGTTCACTTTCGGAAGCGGTTTGGCTTTTACACCAGTACGGAAACAGACGGAAGTTCTAGGTGGAACATCCGGTTACTTCCCCATCGGCCAGGTCGGTTCCTCCTATGGCCCGTGGGTTACGCAAATGGACCTCAAGCTTGATAAAACTCTCACAATGGCAGGTATTCGCTTCAATGCTTATGTCTGGGCTGTCAACGTGCTGGACTTTCTCAATGCTAACTGGGTCTATCCCGGCACCGGCGAGCCGGACAATGATGGATACTTTGATACCGAAGCCGGCCAAACATTCCTCAGAACATGGGGAGAGAATGGCCGCGAGTTGTACAACTTTTTACTCCGCAATCCGAATATGGTCGGTCCCCCAAGACAAATTCGCTTGGGCCTGAGATTCGACATGTAGCAGAGAGATATGGAGAGTGGGCGGAGGTCGTCCTCCGCTCACAAGATTACATTTCAACTCCTTATGCCATTTAAACAGGAGAATGCCATGAATAAAAAACTCGTGATAAATTTATTTCTTTGCCTTGTTATCACATCTGTCTTGCTGGTCGGCAGCGTAGTTTTTGCTAAACCGGTTGTACGTAGCGACAAGCCGGCTTCCCTTGCAAAAGCGGCTGTAACCGACCTTGAAACAGTTGATGGTAACAGGATTTTCAACTACATCAACAACCTGGGTGCGTGGTGTACACACAATAACCCTGTTGGCTTTGGGATGCAGTGGCCCGGTGAGAGCGGGCATTCGGTCAACTTTGCTTCCGGCGTCTGGGTAGCTGGTACGGTAGGCGGTGAAACTCGAACGGCTGCGGCAGAGTTTACCTACGAATTCCAGCCCGGCCACATTTTGCCGAACGGCTCACCCTCGAGTCCGGACGATGCCAATGCGCAAATCCTGAAAATTAACAAAGCGGATCTGCTGGACGAGGGAACAAGTAATCCCGATTACGATCTATGGATCAATTATGCCAACAGTCTGGGTGCACCGGTCATGAAGGCTGTGGATGGTTCTGATAGTTTAAGCGTGAATGGTAAGAGGATTCCCGCTCTCATTGGCGACCAGATACTATGGATGGTTTTCAACGACGCCAACCCCGCCGTTCATGGTGTCCTTTTTCAGACATCTCCGATCGGCCTGGAAGTCCAATCCACTGTCTGGACCTTCAACCGCCCGGATGAGTTTGGCGATATGATGTTTATGAAATTTTTGCTGGTCAACAAGGGCAGTAATGACCTCGAAGACGCCTATATTGGGCTCTGGTTCGATATCGATATGGGCGATGCCAATGATGACCTGGTGTTCTGCGACACCACTTTATCGCTCGGCGCTTTCTGGAATGATGGCACGGATACCGATTTCGATCCCCCTCCGGCCGTTGGTGCCGACTTTTTCCAGGGTCCCATCGTGCCTTCGCCGGGAGATACGGCCAACATCTCCGGTGTGCCATTCCCGGGATACAAAAATCTGCCTATGTCGTCATTCGCCAAATACGTGCGCGGCGGCCCCCCGGAAGCCGAAGACCCGGAAAATGCCCAGGAGGCTTATAATTTCATGAGGGGCTTGAACGGTTTGGGCGAACAGATTCTCGATAACAACGGAAACGTGACAAAATTTGTCAACGTCAGCGATCCGGAAACAGGCACTGGCTGGGTGGACGGTGTTGACCTGGGACCTGCCGACCGCCGTATGTTGATGAACACCGGCCCCTTCACTCTCGATAAATGGGTCGACACTGATGGCGATGGGCTTGCCGAAGCGGGCGAACCGGGCGTGCAGGAAGTTGTCGCCGGATTCATGATCGCCCAGGGCTCGGATGCGAAAAACAGCGCGACCCGACTGAAACAAATGGATGAGAAGGCCCAGTTGGCCTATGATTTGAACTTTGCTTTGCCGCCTTCTCCACCGGTACCGAACATAACGGTTCACCAACTGGATCAGGAGATCGTCCTCACATGGGACAGATTTTCCGAAGACTACCAGGCCATCGACCGCGTTTCTGTAGATGAAGAGGGCAACCCGACCTACTATACTTTCCAGGGTTATAACATTTATCAGCTCAATACACCGAACATTACGCCTCAAACCACCATTACCAGACTGGCCACTTATGATCTCGCGGACGGAGTTAAGGAGATCCGCGATTTTGTCTTTAGTGAAGAGTTTGGTGAAAATGTGGAGGCCACGGTTCAAAAAGGAACGGACTCCGGGCTGACGAATCACTTTAGAATCACGGCTGACGCGACTCGCGGAGGCATAAGCCTGAAAAACTGGCAAACATACTGGTTTGCCATAACCGCTTATGGCTACAATCCCAACGGCGTTCCCAAGACGCTGGAATCGCCGACTCAAACAGTGGAAGCCAGACCCATGCCGTTGCAGGGCGG